>NZ_JBAURI010000165.1:0-4145 GCF_049581145.1 Bradyrhizobium sp. | reverse complement strand
GGTTATGGTGCTACGAGTGACGGCCTCTCCGGACGCGATCAACTTAATTCCGCTGTCGTTGTGCGTTGCGCTGATATTTGGCCTTCCGGCTCTGCGTAACGTCCAACCCGGGGTACCAGCAGTCGGAGCCTTGAGCGATTACATCTCATTTATCTGGGCGGAATTTATAGTGGCAACCTCGGCGGTTGTCTTGGCGTGGACCTGGATTATTCGGTCTAACCGAGAAGGAGCGCCGAAGCGCGGTCAGTGAAGTCATTTCCAAGGCCGGCCAACGCGGCGACGGGACGGAAAGCCGGTGCACTTCTTGCGCAACGGCCGACTTTGCGGAAAGAGCAAATCAACTCGCAGAGCTTAGGCAGCGCTGCTGAACATAAGTTCTTGCTGGAGCTCGACAGCGATGATGAGGACTGGCGGGATCATGAGAATCGAGTGCGGGGCGAGAGTACCGGGGGGATGAATGGCAGAGGCTAAGACAGTGATCGAGAGGGCGTACGCCGCATTTAATCGGCGGGACATTGACGGCGCGTTGGCGCTGATGACGGAAGATGTGAGCTGGCCGAGGGCTTCAGAGGGCGGCAGGGTTGTCGGGAAAGAAGAGATCCGCGGCTATTGGAGCCGGCAATGGAAGGAGTTCGATCCTCATGTCGAACCGATCGCGATGACCGAGGGAGATGGAGGCGTGATCCGGGTTCGGGTGCACCAGCTCGTCAAGAGCCTGCAGGGGGAGGTTCTTTCGGACAGCGAGGTTCAGCATGTGTTCACGGTGAAGGGCGGTCTCATCGCAGCGATGAACCTCGGGGATGAAGTGGACGCAGCTGGTGGGCCGTCGGCGGCCTTCGCGCACCGATCTTAAGCAGTGCAGCGTTGTGGGGTTGCGGATAGCTGTCGCGACGAGCCTGGGCTACATGCGCGTTAGCTTCTTGAGGGCACTTTGCAGCGCGGCATCGAGTCCGGCGAGATCGCGCTCGCTGATTCCCTTCCAGAGCCTGCGATCGAGCGCCTGCGCGATTTCTCTGGCCTTGATGAGGACCCGTTCGCCCTTGGTCGTCAGCTCAGCTACCAGGACGCGATGGTTGGCTTCTCTTGGCCGGCGGCGCACCCAGCCTTGGGTCTCCATCATGGTGAGCGTCGCCTGACCTGACTGCGGGGTGACGGAGCACAGGCGGGCGACCTTCGCCCCTGAGATTCCTGGATTCTCGGCGATGGACCATAGCATGCGCAGCTGCGAGGTGGTGATGCCGAGCGGCTGCAGGTCTTCGTCCATCAGCACCCTCAAACCCTGCAGCACGGCCTTCATCCTGGTAATGCGCGCGAGAATGGGCTTGCCGATGGATCGGTCGCTGAGGCTTTCCGCGGATTGTTTTTCACGTTTTAAAGAATCCATATCAGCCTCCTGATATTCTATATCAGGAAGCTGATATGGCCTACGACGCAAACTGGAAGCCAAAACACAATCCGTGGGCCATTGCGCTGACGGTCACGCTTGCGACCTTCATGGAGGTGCTGGACACCTCGATCGCGAACGTGGCTCTGCCGCACATGGCGGGGTCGCTGGGCGCGTCGCAGGATGAGGCCACGTGGGTGCTGACGAGCTACCTTGTGGCGAGCGCGATCATCCTTCCGATTTCGGGTTGGTTGTCGGACCGTTTCGGACGCAAGCGGTTTTATATTACGTGCGTCATTATGTTCACGGTGTGCTCGCTGCTGTGCGGGCTGGCGCCGACGCTTCCGTTTCTCATTGTCGCGCGGGTACTGCAGGGGCTGGGGGGCGGCGGGCTGGCGCCTTCGGAACAGGCGATTCTGGCGGATACGTTTCCGGTGGAGAAACGCGGCCAGGCGTTCGCGGTATACGGCATGGCCGTGGTGGTGGCTCCGGCCATCGGTCCTACGCTGGGTGGTTGGATCACGGACAACTTCAACTGGCATTGGATCTTCTTCATCAACATACCAATCGGGCTGTTTTCGATCTGGCTGAGTTCGCGCATGGTGGAGGATCCACCGCAGTTGATCGAGCGCCGCAAGGCTTCCATTGGGAAGAAGGTTGATTTCACCGGTCTCGCGCTGGTTGCAGGCGGCGTGGGCGTGCTGGAGTTCTTCCTGGATAAGGGGCAGGAGAAGGACTGGTTTGGCTCGTCGGCGATCACGACTGCGGCTATTGTGGCTGCGGTGTTGCTGGTGACGTTTGTCTTTTGGGAGTGGAACCACGAAGATCCGATTGTGGATCTGAAGCTGCTGAAGAACCGCAACTTCGGGACCGCGGTGTTTCTGCAGCTGGTGCTTGGCATGGTGCTGTTTGGATCTACCGTGTTGATCCCGCAATACCTGCAAACGCTGCTGGGATTCACGGCGCAACTGGCGGGAGAAGCGCTAAGCCCTGCGGGCTTTGTGATGATGTTCATGATGTTTGTTGCGGGGCGATTGATTGGGAAGATGGATCCGCGGTTGCTGGTTTGTATTGGTTACGTGATCACGGCGGTGGGACTGTATAACTTGACTCGACTTTCGCTCGACACGAGTTTTGCGACGATCACGCAATGGCGCATGTTCCAGGTGATTGGATTGCCGCTGGTGTTCATTCCGATCAGCACGCTGAATTATGTGGGCGTGCCGACGACGAAGATGAATCAGATCTCGAGCCTGTCCAATTTCGCGCGTAATCTTGGCGGCAGCGCGGGGACGGCGTTGCTGACGACGTTCCTTGCGCGCACGGCGCAGACGCATCAGATGCAGCTCTCTGCGCATAGCGGAGCGGGCCAGGCTGGCTACGACAACTACATCTCTCACGTCGCGCATATCGTTCAGTTGCAGGGCATGAGCGCGGCGCAGGCAGGGCAGGTCGCGGTCGGGTATGCGTATCAGCAGATGCTTCGGCAGGCCAGTATGCTGGCCTACAAGAACGCATTTGCGATTCTCTCCGGGGTGATTATTTGTCTTACGCCATTGCCGTTCGTGATGCGTCTGCCAGCGAAGACAGCTAAGCCGTCACCGGAGGCCGCGGCGCACTAGAGGCGTCAGGCGGGCTCGGTAACTCGAGTGGGTTATTAAAGGCTGCGGGGCGGCTTTCGATTTCGGTGGGCAATCGTCTTACAGAAGATCTCGATAGCAAGGCTGCGTTCCAGGTACGTTCCAGCGCAGGGAACCGGGCGATCGCTTTGAGCGTATCTGGGTACTGAGCGTGTCTGGATAAACAGGAATGCGTTGGTGAACGGCTTTGACTGGCCGTGCACGAGGAGTTGTGTTGTTGAGCTGGGCTACGAAGACGGGATTGAGGCTAGGGATTGCCACGGTGGGGCTATTGCTCGCGGGGGTTGGGCAGGCGCAGGTGAACCCGGGGACTACGGGGAAGCCGACGGTCACGAGCGAGGCGAAGCCGAAGTCGCAGCCGCTGCCGGATGTGAAGGTGCCGCTATTGAGTGCGCCGATTTCGCTGAAGGACTTTCCGGATATGGAGCCGCGGGCGGGGCTGAAGCAACAGCTTGGGTATGCGACGCAGTTTATCCAGAACACACCCGTGGATGGAGCGCCGGGTTCGGAGCGGACGGAGGTGTACCTGGGTCACACGAAGACGACGCTGTACATTGTGTTCCTGTGCTTCGACAAGCAGCCGGGGCTGATTCGCACGCACCTGGCGCGGCGCGAGAATATTCTGAATGATGATTTTGTCACGGTGAATCTTGACCCGTTTCAGGATCGGCAGCGCGGTGTGGAGTTCCAGGTGAACCCTGCGGGTGTGCAGGCCGATGCGGCGTGGACAGAGACGGGTGGGCCCGACTACAGCTATGACCAAGTGTGGGATTCGGAGGCAAAGATAACGAGCAAGGGATGGATGGCGCTGCTCGCGATTCCGTTTCGGAGCATACGGTTTCCGCCGAAGAGTAGCACGTGGGGCGCGGTGTTCTGGCGGAATTTTCCGCGCAACAGTGAGAATGATTTCTGGCCGCGGGTGTCAGCGAATGTGACGGGAGAGCTAAGTCAGGAGGGGACGCTGCATTTCGAGGATCTTACAGGGACTGCGGGCTCGCACAATATTCAGATTGTGCCGTATGTGTTGGGACAGAATGAGCACACGCTGGAGACGCTGGATCCGTTGAATCCTTATTGGTCGACGCGCAATGCGGAGGCTACGGCGGGCGGCGAGGCGAAGG
>NZ_JBAURI010000164.1:0-2428 GCF_049581145.1 Bradyrhizobium sp. | reverse complement strand
TTCTTCAACAAACTCAAGCATTTTCGAGCCATCGCGACCCGCTACGACAAGCTCGCCAAAATATTCCTGGCCGGCGTCCAGCTCGCTTCTGCTATGATCTTGCTCAACTGAAGACAGGCCCTAGTTGCAGAAATCAAGAATCATGATTTCGAGGAACGTTTGACGCTGCGCGGATGGATGGTTTCGCCGCGACGAAGCATGGCCAGGAGTTCCGTGATCTTCGCCGCACGCTTCTCAGCGGTCTTTGCTTGGTGAACCCGATAGATAATGGCGTAGCGATTCGCCGAGTCCAAAGCGTCAAACACCTTACGAAGCGGTGGATCATCATCCAGCGCTGCCTCCAAATCAGCGTGGGGAGCGGCCGTGCTCTGCGATGGGTACGCGGCCTCCCATCGCCCGTCCGCTTTTGCCGCGTGAACCTGCGCCAGCCCTTGTTCTGTCATCTGGCCCGACACGATCAGCCGCTCGGCGCGTTCACAATTTATTTTCGACCACGCGCTCTTTGGTTTCCGCGGCGTGAAACGCGTCTTGAAGTAAAACTCATCCACACGTCCCAACTGCGCATCAATCCAACCATGCGCGAGGGCAAGGTCTATGGCGTCGGACTTGCTGATTGTTGCCTCTGCCGCTCCTTTCTTGGCGAATTTCAACCAGGCACCTTGAGAGTTGCGGGGTTGGGCTGCCAACCAACGCTTGAATGCCGATGGGCTTGAAAAACTCAGAAGCGGAAGTTTGTCAGAGAGCATCATGATAGCATGGCGCCGTGCAATACGACCGGATTGGGTCCTGAGAGAAAAAAGCAAGGACTGAAGTCAGCGCTGCAGCCGCCGGCCGACCCGCACCAGCGTCTGATCGGGGTCGGAAAGCGCGAATTCGTAAGTGCCCCAGGGCTTATCCTCGGGCGCTTTCTTGCCGGCGAGCTCATTTCCAAATTCGGCGGCGAGCGCGTCGACGTCGTCCGTATAGAGATAAAGCCCGAACGGGTTGCGGCCCGGAACCAGCCAGTCCTCGACGGCATCGGTAAGGTGCAGCTCGCCGCCCTTGTCGGTGAGGATGCGATAGTTGCTTTCCCATTGAGGTGGCGCGCCGTCGCGGCGCACCCGCGAAAAGCCAAGCCTGTTATAAAATGCTTCCGACGCGTCCAGGTCATTGCAGGGGAGCGTGGCGACCATAGCGTGAGATGGCCTCATCTTTCTCTCCATTCGACGTGGAATTCTGATGTCAAGCGCAATCGCGGGTGACACGGATTTGCCCCGTTCCCTTCTTTGGGAGCCACTACATAATGTCAATATTGCGGAGCGCAGATCGCGGCCTGCTCCGAAGGATGCCGACCGCGGCTCGCAAGCTTGTGCATCCCTGCATTTCCGGCGGCACAAATCCCGGCAACCTGCCGTCCACCCCGGGTCGGCCTCCTGGTTGATCTTCTCCAGACAGGCGCCGGACTGCGCGGCCCGCTCGCTGGGCCGGGCGCTCGGAAAATCGACCCCGGCGGGGAACGGCAGGCCTCCCGGACGGCCGAGCACCGTGCCGACATGGCCGGTCGCAAGCCGGCCACCAAGATAGTTCAGGCGCTGTATTCGCATCGGCGCATCTATGACCCAACCAAGGCGACACGATGGGGCGCGCCGCGGCGGCGTCCGCGACATTACGCATCACGATGACGAGCTATTCGACCTCGAATGGGCCAGCTATAGGCTCGTGGCATGTACCGCACCCTCGCCGCCGATGAAATCATCGCGACACTCGCCCGGCTCGAGCAGCGCATTGGAGAAAGATTTCCTGGCGCGGGTCTCGCCCGCGTCTGCGCCGAGTTGACCGAGATCGCCCGGCAGACGCACCGACGTTCCGGTGAAATCGCTCGGCCGAACCTCTGGCTGCGAAGCATCGTCGGGATCATCCTGGTGGCCGGCGCCGCACTGCTCGCGTTCGTCGGCGTCAAATTGTGGTCGAATACCAAGACCAGCGACGACTTGTACGGCACGCTGCAAGGCATCGACGCGGGTTTCAACATTCTGGTGCTGATGGGGGCCGCACTGTTCTTCCTGTTTAACATCGAGGAAATGATCAAGCGGCGACGCGCGTTGAAGGCGCTTCATGAGCTGCGCTCCATCATTCACGTCATCGACATGCATCAGTTGACGAAGGATCCGAGCACGAAGGCTTCGGTCAACCAGCCGACCACATCCTCGCCGAAACGTTCGCTCACGCCTTACGTGTTAAGGATCCTGTGCGAGAGGCCGCAACGAAAGAAGGTCCCTCGTCAAACCGGCAGCAGCTCCATCAGCCCCAACGAATTGAAAGTTGGACTGAAGAGATTCGTTCAAATAATCGGCATTACCAGCATTGATAGAAGAAACGTAGAATCTAACTTTTCGACCAGAACTGATGTCGCGAGCAAATAATTTTCTAAAACAATCGTATTTAATTG
>NZ_JBAURI010000163.1:0-16301 GCF_049581145.1 Bradyrhizobium sp. | reverse complement strand
GTGTAGAAGCGCGGATGCGGCTCGGTCCTGATCGCCATGCCCTTTGCGACCTTGAGGTCCAGCAAAATCTGATAAGTGTAGAAACTGCCGCCGAAATTGCGGAACGGCGGCCACTGCACGCCGCTGTCCGGCGGCTCACCCCAATCTGCCTCGAAAACCAGTTGCCCGTCTCGGGTCGAGACCCGCAGCTCGTTGTCATAAGGATAGAACAACTCGATGCCATATTGCGCGCCTTCCGAGAAGGGTACGCAATGCCAGACCTGCTCGCGCGATCCGTCCGCGCGCGGTTCGCGCGAGCCGGCCCAGCCGGGAATCTCGAGCTTGGTCCGACGCGGCGCGAGCCGCGGATCGTTCAGGCGATATTTGACTTTGTCCATGAATACTCCCCCGAGGATAGGCAGCAGCAACGCGAACGGACATGGCCGGCCAATTGTTCCCGATTTTTCCGGCGTCCGATTGAGGCTGGCAATGCGCTATTTTGAGGCAGCGACGCGTTTGACCCACAGCGGCCGCTATCCTATATCATTTAGAATTATTCTAAATTGATCCGGGAATGCCGCGATGAAGAATTTTGCCGATCTGACCGAGCGTGAGGCGCTGGCGGTCGCGATCTCATCCGAGGAAGAAGATAGCCGGATCTACATGAGTTTCGCCGAAGATCTCGCGGAACGCTACCCTGACACAGCAAAGCTGTTCGAGGAAATGGCCGAGGAAGAACGCGGCCACCGCCACATGCTGCTGGAACTATACGAGCAGCGTTTCGGCAAGAACCTGCCGCCGATCCGCCGGGAAGACGTCAAGGGATTTTTGCGCCGCCGTCCGATCTGGCTGACAAAGAACCTGTCGCTCGACACCATCCGCAAGGAAGTCGAGACGATGGAGTTCCAAGCCGAGCGTTTCTACGTCAAGGCAGCCGAGCAGGCAAAGGATGTCCGCGTCCGCCGGTTGCTCGGCGATCTCGCCGAAGCCGAGAAAGGTCACGAGAAGCTCGCGGTCAGGCTGACCGACAAGATTCTCAGCCCGGATGCGCGCGAGGCCGAGGACAAGACGCGCCGGCGCGTGTTCGTACTGCAATATGTGCAGCCGGGACTGGCCGGATTGATGGACGGATCGGTCTCGACGCTGGCGCCGCTGTTCGCGGCCGCCTTTGCCACCCACCAGAACTGGCAGACCTTCCTGGTGGGACTGGCCGCCTCGATCGGCGCCGGCATCAGCATGGGCTTTGCGGAAGCCTTGTCCGATGACGGGTCGCTGACCGGACGCGGATCGCCCTGGCTGCGCGGCGCCGCCAGCGGCGTGATGACTGCGGTCGGCGGTCTTGGCCATTCCATGCCCTACCTGGTGCCGGATGCCTGGGCCAACGCGTTCTGGATTGCAACCTCGATCGCGGGAGTCGTGGTGTTCTTCGAGCTTTGGGCGATCGCCTATATTCGCGCCCGCTATATGGACACCCCGTTGCTGCAGGCGGTATTCCAGATCGTGCTCGGCGGCGTCATCGTGCTCGGAGTCGGTATTCTGATTGGCGCCGCGTGACCGGCAGGATCGGCATGACGCGCGATCTCGCGCATAAGCTGCGGGCGGCGTCTTTCTCGCCGGAATTTTATCACTGTTTGCTGGGACGACCGGAGCAGCCACCGATGATATTCAGGTCCACAATGTCGCCATCGCCAAGTCGGCCGGTTGACCGTTGAGCCGCAGCTCAAACGCCGGACCCGTCAATCCGATGTCGCATGCCTATGCCAGGACGTTTCAACCCCGCCGCAGAGAGACAGATGGTTCGGTTGACCAAAGCCTGGAGCTACCTAGCCCGGAACCGATTCCGTAACGCGTCCGAGACCGATATGTCTTGATCGCCATTTGGGGAATTTTGCGGGGCCGGCCGATATCGTTCAAGTGGCAAAAGGAGACATCATGACCGCTCGCCTGGAATATGGAACCACAGCCAAAGTGTTTCACTGGCTCATCGTGGCACTCCTCGTCGTGCAATATCTGATCGGCTGGCTGATGCCGGACCTTCACCGCAACATGAAGCCGGGTGCGCCCATGACGTTCCATATCTCCTTCGGGATCACCATTCTCGTCCTCATCACGCTGCGTCTGGCCTGGCGCCTGACGCATCCGGTCGCGCCGGAGAGTTCGCTGGCGCCCTGGCAGCGGCTGAGCTCGGAAGCCGTGCATTGGCTGCTCTATGCGCTGGTGCTGGCGACCACGGTGAGCGGCTGGCTGTTCGCGTCCTATCGCGGCTGGGGCGTCTCCTTCTTCTATCTGTTTCCGATGCCGATGCTGGCCTCCGACAACGCGGCGGCGGGCAAGGCGATCGACGGCCTGCACCAGGTGTTCGAATGGACGCTGCTGGTCGTGATCGGCCTTCACGTCGCGAGCGCATTCGCGCATCTGTTCATCTATCGCGACCGTATCATGCAGCGCATGCTGCCGGGATGATTTTTCCGCGGGAGCAATTCCGGTCAAGCCCATCTTGCCGCCGTCGTTCAAACTGATCATCATTCGGTCGAATGTCGGCTGGCGCTCGGAAAGCGGGTACCGGCTGTTCCGGATCATGCTCTTTGGAAACGGGGTTCATCTTGGCTCAATCGCAATGGAGCTTCACGACCACGGTCGGGATGTCGGCCGCGCTGAAGGCGAAACAGGTCTCCGCGGTCGAGCTGGCGGAACAGGCGATCTCCCGCATCGAGCGCCACGACGGCAGGATCAACGCTGTCTGCGTGCGCGATTTTGCCCGCGGCATGGAGGCGGCGCGCGCCGCCGACGCGGCACTTGCGCGTGGCGAGACGCGGCCGCTGCTCGGCATTCCCATGACGGTGAAGGAATCCTACAACGTGGCGGGGTTGCCGACGACATGGGGATTTCCAGCGCAAAAGGACTTTGTGCCGCGCGAAGATGCGCTGTCGGTTGCGCGGGTCAAGGACGCTGGCGGCGTGATCCTCGGCAAGACCAACGTGCCGGTCGGTCTCGGCGACTGGCAGAGCTTTAACGACATCTACGGCACCACCAATAATCCCTATGATCTCGGCCGCACCCCCGGCGGGTCCTCGGGTGGCTCCTCGGCCGCGCTGGCCGCCGGCTTTGGCGCGCTCTCGCTCGGCTCCGATATCGGCGGGTCGCTGCGCGTGCCGGCGTTTCACTGCGGCATCTATGCGCATAAGCCGACTTACGGATTGGTGCCGACGCGCGGCCACACGCCGCCGCCATTTCCGCCACTGCCGTTCGAACGCGACATGTCCGTGCTCGGGCCGATGGCGCGTTGCGCTGCCGATCTGGCGCTGCTGCTCGACGTGCTCGCGGGTCCGGATCCGGTCGAAGCCGGCAAGGCCCATCGGCTCACGCTGCCGCCGCCGCGCCATGCCGCGCTGAAAGACTTTCGCGTGCTGGTGATCGAGACCGATCCGGTGCTGCCGATCGACAGCAGCGTGCGCGGCGGAATCGAACGGCTCGCCGGCCATCTGGCCGGAGCCGGGGCCCTGGTTGCGCGGCAAAGCCCGCTGTTTCCCGATTTCGCGGCATCGTCGCGGCTCTATATGCGGATGCTGCTGTCGTTCATCGCCGCGTCCTGGCCTGCGGAGCAATATGCCGGAGCGCAGGCGGCCGCGGCCCAGCTTCCGGCCGACGACAATAGCCTTGCGGCGGAACGGTTGCGCGGCATCTCGCTCAGCCATCGTGCCTGGTTGCAGGACGATGGCGCGCGAGCTCGGCTGCGCGCGCAATGGCGCGAATTGTTCAAGACGTTCGACGCGGTGATCTGTCCGATCATGCCGACACCTGCCTTTCGGCACGACCATTCACCCGAGCAGGAATCCCGTCGCATCGTCATCGACGGGAAGGACTATCCTTATCCCGACCAGTTGGCGTGGCCCGGCATCGCCACATTGCCGGGCCTGCCGGCCACCGCGATCCCGACCGGCTTCGCGCCCGACGGGCTTCCCATCGGAGTGCAGATCGTCGGCCCCTGGCTGGAGGACCGCACGCCGCTGAAACTCGCCGAGCTGATCGAGCAGAAATTCGGCGGCTTCGTTCCGCCGCCGATGTTTGATGATTAGTTTCCGTCATTCCGGGGCAGCCTAGCGTGGCGGAGCATAGCGCCTGCGCGACAGGCTGATCACGGAATCTCGCGCCGCATAATCTCGAGATTCCGGGTTCGCGCGTTCCGCGCGCCCCGGAATGACTCCATCAAGCATCAGGCATCAAACATGATCACGCTGCGCACGGTCTTGCCGGCCTTCATCGCGGCAAAACCCTCATTGATCTCGGAGAGCTTCAGTTTCGCCGAGATCCAATCCTCCAGATGCAGCTTGCCGCGCAGGTAGAATTCGACGAGCCTCGGCATGTCGACACGGAAATGGTTCGAGCCCATCGACGAGCCCTGGATCTTGCGCTCGCGCAGGAAGTCGAAGCCGTGCAGCTCGATCTTCTGGCCGAATGGGATCATGCCGACGATGGTCGCGGTCCCGCCGGGTGCCAGCATCGCAAAGGCCTGCTCCGCGGTCTCCTTGCGGCCCAGCACCTCGAAGGCGTGATGGACGCCGCCCTTGGTGAGGTCGCGCACCTGCTGCACCACGTCGCCATTTCTGGGGTCGACGACGTCGGTCGCGCCCAGCTTGGTCGCAAGCTGCAGTTTCGCCGGATTGGTATCGACCGCGATGATGCGCCCTGCGCCGGCGATCTCGGCGCCATTGATCGCCGCCATGCCGACACCGCCGCAGCCGATCAGCGCCGCGAGATCGAGCGGCATGTCGTTGCGGATTTTGACGATGGCGTTTTCGTGCACCAGCATCTGCTCGGCAAATGACGACAGATTGAGAAATTGGTTGAGTTTTTCCGGCCGCGACCAGGACAGCCGGTTCGAGGCGCCCGGCAGCATCTTCACCGTGGTGTCGGTGCACAGCACGGTCCGCCCCGTGGTGCAATTGTCGCAGGTGCCGCAGAACACCGACAGGCAGGTCACGACATGATCGCCGGGCTTCACATAGCTGACGTCGGGGCCGACCTGCTCGACGATGCCGGCGGACTCATGGCCCAGCACCGCCGGCAGCGGATGCGGATAGAGCCCTTCCATGAAGTGCAGGTCGGAATGACAAAGCCCCGCGACCGCGGTGCGGATCAAGACCTCACGCGGTCCCGGCTTCGGCAGGCTGACGTCCTCGATCACCAGAGGCTTGTTGACTTCCATCAGGACGGCAGCCTTCATCGATGTTTCCTCCTTTTGCTCATCGTTGTTTTGCTTATCGTTGCGGCGTCTTCACCCCTCTCTCGCGGAGAGTTGGACGCCAGGTGAAGCCTAGCTCGCCGGAAGCCATTCGCCAATCTCCGCCATGCCGGCCGGGCGATCGCCGAGCAGGAGGCCGGCGATCGCATCCGCGCTGCTATTTTCCGTGAGCCGGAACGGGTCCACGGCCGACAGACGATGATCGATCACGAGCCGCGACAATAACAGCCGCCTGGCGTCACCCCGCACGTCATGGATGCGGCCACCTTCCCAGGCCAGCGCGACCGCGCTTGCGACATGATAGAGCAGGCTGGTGGCGCGGCGCGCCTCGGCCTCATTCTGCGGGCGCGCGGCGACCTCGCGCGCGAAAGCAATCGCGCGATCGGTAAGGCCACGCAGTTGGTCGCGAAAGGCTTGCGGCACCTTGGCGCTGTCATCGAGCCGGGCATGAAGATCGGCACCGAGCGCGGCTTCCGCGCCGTGGCTGCCGACCGCGCGCCTGACCGCGTCGAGCGCCACGATATTGCCGGTGCCCTCCCAGATCGAGCCGAGATGGGCGTCGCGCAACAATCGCGCGGTCGCGAACTCCTCGACATAGCCGATGCCGCCGCGCATCTCCAACGCATCGCCGCAGACTTTTCGCGCATCGCGGGTGGCGCGGAATTTGAGCGTCGGGGTAAGGATGCGAAGCAGCGCGGCGGCCTCCTGACTTCCGGCCTCGGCACGATCGAGCGCGTCGGCCGTGAGGAAACTCATCGACATAGCCTGCTCGGTCGCCAGCATGATCTTCATCAGTTGCCGCCGGCCGAGCGGCAGCTCGACGATGCGGCGGCCGAACACGACGCGGTTCCTGGCGACCGTCATGGCGTCGTGATAGGCACGGCGCATCAGCGCGGTCGACTTGACGCCGTTGGAGAGTCGCGACGAGTTGACCATCTCGGCCATCTGCACGAAGCCGCGGTCCAGCCTGCCGACCGCGTAGGCGATGGCGCCCTCCAGCTTGATTTCGCCGGAGGCCATCGAGCGGGTGCCGAGCTTATCCTTCAGCCGCACGATCCGGTAATGGTTCTGGGCGCCGTCATCGAGCAAACGCGGCATCAGGAACAGGCCGACGCCGCGCGTGCCGCTGCCGGCGCCTTCCGGCCGCGCCAGCAGCATCACGATTTTGGCGTCGGCGTTGGAGCAGAACCATTTCTCGCCATAGAGCCGGAAATGGTCATCTTCCGGTACGGCCCGCGTGGTCAGCGTCCCGACGTCGGAGCCGCCCTCCTTCTCGGTCATGAACTGGCCGCCCTGGGTCAGCTTCTCCAGGTCGGTCTGCGTCAGGCCGTCGAGATATCTGTCTTTCAATGCGTCGCTGCCGAAATTGGCGAGCAGTTTTGCGCAGCCGTCAGTGACATTGATCGGACAGCCGAGGCCGAACTCGGCCTGATTGAACAGGAAGGTAAAGGCGTGCTTGGCAACGACGGGGTATTTATCCGGCCAGCTCAGAATGCCCTTGCGGATCGACATTGCGTGGATGCCGAACTCGCCGAACGCCGTCCGCTCAAGTTCCCGGTAGGCCGGATGATATTCGATCCACTGCACATCGCGGCCGAAGCGGTCGCGCTGGTGCAGCACCGGCCCGTGACGGTCGGCGAGCCTGGCGCACTCGTCGAGATGGTGACCCGCGAGCGCTCCCAGCCGATCCAGATGCGGTTCGATATGGCGGAACAATCCGTCAGGCAGATGGATGCGCAACAGATCCGTCAACGCCGGATCGGCGCGGTAGAAATTCATTCCCGTGGTGTCCGGCGCCAGCAATCCCGGCCGGTCGATGGTGCTGTTGCCGTCCTGCGTCACGATCTGATGCATGAATGATCTCCCGTCGGTTTCCGCCCGCTTCGCTTTGTTCGTTTCGGTTTTTGCGCTTCGGTTTCTTCTTGCCGCTTTGCATGATGTCGATCATGCTCCCAACTGGGATGGGCTGCGGCCATCTCCGCTATCGCCATTTTCGCTATAAAGACATCCCGCATGCCGGACAAGGCCGCGCGAGATCCGATACCGGCTGCAGCCGCTTGCCTTGCGCGATTGCGCCCCCAGATCTTCTCTTCCGAGAGGAAAGGACCACCAAGCCATGGAAACGCCCAAATACAGGACTGGCCTGATCGTCGGCGCCGGCGAAGGCCTGAGCGCCTCGCTGGCGCGGCTGTTCGCCCGCGAGAAGATCAACGTGGCGCTTGCCGCGCGAAAAATCGAGAAGCTCGGGGCGCTCTGCCACGAGACCGGCGCCCGCGCCTTTGCCTGCAATGCCGCCGACGCCGACGACGTCGAACGGCTGTTCGGCCTGGTCGAGCGCGAAATCGGCACGCCAGACCTCGTGGTCTACAACGCCAGCGCGCGGGCGCGCGGCGCCTTTGTTGATCTGGTGCCGGCGGACGTCGCGCAGGCCATCATGGTCAGCGCGTTCGGCGGCTTCCTGGTGGCGCAGCAGGCGGCGCGGCGCATGCTGCCCGACAAGCACGGCGCAATCCTGTTCACCGGCGCCTCCGCCAGCGTCAAGGGCTATCCGCAATCGGCGCCGTTCGCGATGGGCAAGTTCGCGCTGCGCGGGCTGGCGCAGAGCATGGCGCGGGAATTGTCGCCGCAGGGCGTTCATGTCGCGCATTTCGTGATCGACGGCGGCATCCGCAGCGCGGGCCGCCTCGAACCGCCCGACCGCCCGGACTCGATGCTCGATCCGGATGCGATCGCGCAGAGTTATTGGAACGTCCTGCAGCAGCCGCGCAGCGCCTGGAGCTGGGAGATCGAATTGCGGCCATGGGTGGAGAAGTTTTGAGCCAACAACGACGCCGTCATTCCGGGCGCGCTTCGCGCGCCCGGAATGACATTGCACAATGAGGATTGCAATTTGAACGCGGAAACAACCATCGACACCGGCACCGACGAGCTCCTATGCGTAATCCGCGACCGCGTCGCGATCATCACGCTCAACCGGCCCGCGGTCCGTAACGCCATGTCGGACAATCTCACGCCGGCCTTGCGCAGCATGATCAAGAGCTGCGACGAAAATCCCGAGGTCGGCGTGCTCCTGATCACCGGCGCGGGCAAGGCATTCTGCGCCGGCGGCAATGTCAAGGGCATGGGCGCCCATCGCGACCGGAAGAAGCTCGACATGGCCTATGACGACAAGGTCGCCGATCTGCAGGAACGGCAGCGGCTGCTCACTGGCGCGCTGGTCTCGGTGCGCAAGCCGACGATCGCGGCTCTCCCCGGGCCTGCGGTCGGTGCGGGGCTGGCGCTGGCGATGGCCTGCGATATCCGCATCGCCGCACAATCGGCGTTCGTGTCGACCGGTTATCTGCGGGTCGCCCTGAGCGGCGATTACGGCATCGCCTGGCTGTTGACGCGGCTGGTCGGCACGGCGCGGGCGCGGGAATTGATGTTCACCGCCGACAGGGTCGATGCCACGAGATGCGAGGCGATCGGCCTCGTCAACCGCGTGGTGCCGGACGACAAATTGCAGCATGAAGCCTTTGCCCTTGCCAAATCGATGGCCGAAGGACCGACGCTCGCGCTGCGCGCCATGAAGGACAATCTGGACGAGGCCCTGCTGTTCGATTTCTCGACCGCGCGCGACCACGAGGCCGAGCGTCTGATCCGCCTGACGATGACGGCCGATCACCGCGAGGCGGTGCAGGCGTTCATCGACAAGCGCAAGCCGAACTTTGGGGGAAGCTGACACTCGGCGGCGGGTGAGGCTTTCTGGCAGGCTTGCGCATCAAGTGCCGGGCGGCGGCCGAGGCCGACGGCCAGGAAGCGGTCGAGCATGGCGTTGACCTGGTCGGCGACCTCGATCGTGTTGAAATGTCCGGCGAGCATCGTCTTCGCTTCGACCAGCTGCGGGCAGAGCTGCTTCAAGCGTAAGAGATCGCGCGCCATGTTCACCATGGGCACATCCGCGGAGATATAGGCCATGGGAATCTTGCACGCCTCTGCCGCGGGCGTCGGATCATAATCCTGCGCGAAATTCCGGATGGCCGAATAGGCCGCGTGCTGCGGTATCTTCTCGCAAGGCGGCAGAATATAGCTGTCGAAGATCATCTTCCGCCGCGCCGGATCGTCGAAATCGCAACCGATCTCCCATGCGTTGGCTTTCGATACCGCGCGGTAGTTCGGGCCGCCGATGCCGTCCAGAAGCCGTTTGAGGTCCGGCGAATCCCGTAGAGCGGCGGGCGCCATCACGATCGAGTCGATCATCACCAGGCCTGAGGCGAGTTCCGGATAACGCCCGCACAATTCGAGCACGACCGCGCCGCCGAAACTGTGGCCGATCACCACAGGCTTTTGCAATCCGAGCTGGGCGCACTGCCAGGCGATATCGTCCGCAAACCCTGCCATGGTGTATTCCTGCTCCGGCGCGTCGCTGGCACCGTGGCCGCGAAGATCGACTGCCACCACACGACGGGTTTGCCCGAAATGGGCGATCTGGGGCGTGAAGATGCCATGGTCGCCGGTCCAGCCATTGACGAGAACCAGCGGCGGCCTTTCCGGAGCGTCAGGTCCCAGTTCAAAATGCGCCAGGCGCACACCGTCACGATTCAGGAAAGCTGGCTTGAGTGCTTCATAAGAGATCACGATGTTCCTCCTGAACTGGCCTTGGATTCGCGCAGCGGCGTGTAGAGTTTGGCGGGACCAAGAATACCGATATAGCTCGCGATCGCGAGCACACAGGCGGCAAGCATCGCCACCGCCATCGAGAACGCCGAATGACCGTCAAACAGCCGGGCGACCAGCGCACTGGATGACGCCGCGGCGATCATCTGCGCAAATGCCATCACGGCGCTGATCGATCCCGCGATCTCGGGCATCGGCCGCAATGCGCCGCTCATCGCGTTGGGCGAGATCAAGCCGAACGACAAGGCGACCCCGACCATCACGGACATCACGACGGCGATCGACTTGCCTCCGGCGATGGCCATCACGAGCAAGGCCGTGGCCAAAACGGTCGAGAGCACGAGACCGATCACGATCATCTGGCCGGGCGACACACCCCAACGGTCGAGGCGCTTGTTGACCAGCACGCCCGTCATGACCGACAGCGAGCTCGCGCCGAAGATCAGACCATACTGATAGGGGCTCAGGCCCAGAGCATTGATGAAGAACAGTGAGGAGCCCGTGATATAGGCGAACACGGCGCCCGCGGCGGCGGCATTGCACAGGATATTCCCGACGCAAACGGGATGCCGCATGACGCGAAGGTAGTCGCGGATCACCGCTGCCGGGCCGAGCCGGATCTCTGGCTTGATCCGCGCACTCTCGCGAAAGCCTGCCATTCCCGCGAGCAGGACCAACGCGCCGGCGATCGGTACGAGGTAGATGGTCCGCCAGCCGCCGAGGGTGAGCAGCGCTGCGCCTGCGCTTGGCGCGATCATCGGGACAATGTTGATGGCAAACACCACATTGGACATTTTCGCCCGGGCCGCGGCACCGTCGAACAGGTCGCTGACGATGGTCACGGCGGCCATTCCCGGGCCCGAAGCCCCGGCCCCCTGGAGCGCGCGGAACAGCAGCAGCTCCGGCAGTGAATCGGCGAGGATGCAGCCCAGGCTGGCAAGGATTCAAGCGCGCAGCCAAATACCACGATCGGCTTGCGGCCGAGGCGATCCGACACCGGCCCATAGACCAGAAGCGCGGCGCCCAGACCCAAGAGATAGGCGCTCATCGCCTGCCCCACATCCGCCGGCGCCGCACCGAGATCAGCCCCTGTCGCCGACAGGCTCGGCAGGATCATGTCGATGCCAAAGGTCGGCAGCGAGGACAGAAGACCAAGCAGCAGCGTCAAGGCGAAGGAATCGGGGTGAATGCGCACGGTCAGGGCTCGCTTTCAATCGGCGTCAGGGCTTGCGCCTCGCGGACGCTGGAATCATTACGCGCGGTCGGTGGCCGTGCCGGGCACATGATGCCCGGCGCCGCTTCGCCAATGGTCAGGTCAGGCAATGCCTCGAAGCTGCCGTCGCCAGGGCTGCAGTCGGGCTTCGCGCCCGGCTGCGGCAATCATTTCCATCTCGTCGACGAGGCTCGACCGATCCATATCGGCCTTGATGGCCTCGCCGACGCGGCGGGCCGCCAATTTGAATTGCGGCTCCATGATCAGGCGGATCACCGCCTTGGCAATCTCCGCTTCAGTCGCCGTCGCAGGCAGTCGCAGCCCGGCGCCTTTGGCCTCGACACGCGCGGCGTTGTCGGCCTGGTCCCGCCCCATAGGGAGAACGAGCTGCGGTAAGGCATTGATCAGTGAACGCGTCACGGTGCCGTGGCCACCTTGCGACACCACGACGGAAACGTCCTTCATGACCAGGTCATGGGGAGCGCCGCGGACCACATGCACGTTCTTCGGAGCCCGCAGATCCGCCATGTCCAGATTCGGGCCGGTTGTTGCAAGCGCGTCGATCTCGATCGTCCCCACCGCGTCGATGATGCGCTGAAACAGATCGCGTTGACCTTGCGCGCCGGTGCTGCAAGCGATCAATGCGCGGGAACGGT
Source organism: Bradyrhizobium sp. (assembly GCF_049581145.1). Classification (GTDB taxonomy): domain Bacteria; phylum Pseudomonadota; class Alphaproteobacteria; order Rhizobiales; family Xanthobacteraceae; genus Bradyrhizobium. The sequence goes on along the minus strand of NZ_JBAURI010000163.1, from coordinate 4,555 downwards.
CCGGCCGCGCCGACCATCGCGCTCGCCAGGATTCCGCTTGCGAAGACTTCTCTTGCGAAGACTTGGCCTGCAGCGACCAGTTCGGCACATCGAGCAGCGGACCGACATAGTGGAAATTGGCGGGCAGAGAATCGGCCTGAAAGTCGAACGCCTGGCTGGTCGCGAGCAGGAGCCGGTCGGCCCGATCGAACAGATGCATGACATCCGCGAGCGCCGGAAGGCCCAGATCGGCGCGGGCCCGGTTGAAAACGGGAAGGAACGCATTCAGCGTCTCGGCCATGCTGGCATTGGCTGCGTCGACCTCGGCACGTTCTTCCGGGGTCTTCGGCTGGCTCAGTCCGCTGCTGGCCGGGGGCATTCCCGGCAGGGTCCGGATGCTCACATGAGGGGAAAGCAGAGCGAACGGTACATCGGATGCTTCCGCGCCGAGCGCGGCGCCAAACAGCACGTCGAGGCTGAGAACGGCGTCCGTCGGCGCGCGGCCGATCTCATGTTCGATATCGGCGGCATAGTCCAGGCAGGGATCGAATACGACCCGGCGTATCCAATCCTGCATGTCGGAAAAATCCGTCGGATCCGCGGCCGCGCCGATCGGGGCACGGTGCCAGCTCGCAAATTCGAAGTCCGCGGCCTCGACTTCAGCGCGCATCGCCGGATCCGCGATCACCCGGACATGGTGTCCCTTCCGGCGCAACTTCCGTCCTGCGGTGAGCACGGGGCTCATATTTCCCAGGGTACCCCACGACGCCAGAAGAAAATGATAAGACATCCGAGAAGCCTTTCGTCACGGTCGCGAACTCGCTGACGCGATCCGCCCTCGCGCGACCATTGCGGGCTTTCGGCGGATGCGCGGCTGCGCGTGCGTCGGCGCGAGCCACGCCAAAGACTGGGCAGCGCGCGCTACCGGACGATGTCTCGTCGGGATGAAATGGTTACATCTGTAAGGATGAGCGCCACGAGCCTGGCGCAACGTCAGCTGTCGCGCCGATCGGCGAGCTTTCGCATCATCACGTCGCGAGTCCCGCGCCGTTCGGATCACACACTCTCGTCACCAGATAGATCGCGGTCAAAGCTACGGTCAAATCGCCTTGGGATTCGAACCCAAATGGAAGCTCACACTGGTTTGGCTCACAGCAACGCGAGACGACAGATCAATTCGCGAGTGCCGCCGCCTGCAGTTCGCGTGAGGCCGCAGCGATCCGCCAGCTCGCGCAGGCAATCGCTTGCTGCGCGACATCGATCTTTTTATCGAAGCGCACGAGCTTCCAGTCATCGGGGTGGTTGCCGAAGGCGAAGCCCGACTTCCGCGCGAGCCTGATCATGATGTCGTTGGAGCGCAGCGTGTCGCCGAACATGCGCTCGGCGCCAAACGCCGCCGCGCGGCATTGCAGATTCTTCATCAGCGCGGAGCCGAGGCCAAAACCCTGCCAGCGGTCGTCGATCGACAGGCCGAATTCGAAACGCCTGGTACCGGCGTCCAACGCATAGCGCGCTTCGCCGACGATGGTCTCGAAACCGTCGACCTCCATGGTCGCGATCACGGTAAAACCCTCGTCATCGCCGACATGAGTGAAACGGTGCAGCAGTCCCTGCGGCAACTCGCTCATGGCGCCCAGGAACCGGTTGTAGCGGGAGCGGGCCGACAGCGACCGGAAGTAATTCTGCAACTCCTCCCCATCGCGCGGCTCGACAAAACGGACCGTCACCGCATCGCCGCGGCGCGAGCGCAGCACATCGGAATATTGCCTGAGGTCGTCGAACCCGAGCCGTAGCATGGCGAACTCCTGCGAACACAGAATGGCCGGCGCCCCGCGTCGGGCAGCGCCGGCCGGCTGCTGATCAAGCCCGCCAGAACGGCTTTTCGACCTCGCGCACGATATCGCTCCAGCTCAAGCCGACGTCGTGCAGGTCGCGTTCGGACCACTGGGTGAGCTCCCGGCGCGCCTGATACCGCTGCAGCCAGAGACCCAGCGTTTCGGCGAACCGCTCCCAGAGTCCCGCAACATGATGATTTGTCATTGATTCATGAGTGCAGGTAGACATTTTCCGCTCCTACAGCTAGCGTTTGCAGCCTATATCTGCGCCCTTCGGCGGCTTCGCAAACGACACTTTGTAACGCTTCGGATGAAGAAAATTCATACATAGGGGGAGCAGGAGATGACTGCCAGGCTGCCGTCGCTCAATGGCCTGCGGGCGTTCGAGGCCGCGGCGCGGCATTTGAGCTTCACCCGGGCCGCCGCCGAATTGAACGTCACGCAGACCGCGATCAGCCATCAGATCAAGCGGCTGGAGCAGGAACTCGGGATTGCCCTGTTCATCCGCCAGAACCGCAGCCTGGCACTGACGCCGCAGGCGCGGGACTACCTTCCCGGCGTCCGCGCCGCGTTCAACGATCTGAGGCTCGCGACCGACCGGCTGTTGCGCAAGGACGACGACAAGGTCTTGACCATCTCCACCCTGGCCTCCCTGGCCGCAAAGTGGTTATTGCCGCGGTTGTCCAACTTCCAGGAAGCGCATCCCGGCATCGACGTCCGCATCACCACGTCGACCGCGCTGGTCGACTTTAGCAGCGGCGATGTCGATGCCGCGATCCGCTACGGACGGGGACACTGGCCTGGCGTGCGCTCCCAATGGCTGATGGCGGACGAATTGTTTCCGGTCTGCAGCCCACAGCTTCTGGGCGGCGAAAAGCCGCTGACATGCCCGCAGGACCTCGCCAATCACACGCTGCTGCATACCAGCGGCGGCTATGACGATGACTGGCGGCTGTGGCTCACCGCGGCCGGCCTGCCGGCCAGCATTGCCAGGCAGCCCGGACCGACCTTCGACCTGATTTTCATGACGGTGCAGGCCGCGATCGACGGCTTCGGGGTGGCGCTGGGCCGGACCTCCTATGTCGAAGGCGACATCGCCAAGGGCCGGCTCGTGGTTCCCTTCAAGATCGCCCTGCCCTCCGACGCCGGGTTCTACCTGGTCTCACGGGAAGCTGCGCCGGATCCGCCGAAGCTGCGCGCCTTCCGGCAATGGCTGGCTGGTGCAGCGCGGGACAAGCCCTGAAAGCCATGCGCCCAAGGGCGCATTAGCCGAAATATCAGACGTTTTCCGGTTGGTCGCGGAGCCATGGCGTGGCAGATTGCTGGTCGCATGGTCCGGAAACGGGAAGCCGCCAAGCGATCATGCGCCAACAACGATCTCGAGCGCGACGGCGGGTGATCCCCTGGGCGTTCGCGCTCCAAGCTTTTTAGTGCTGGCTGGCGCAACCGGCCGCTTCGAACGGGGGAAGAGAGTCCGTCCATGTCGCAAACGTCCACCCTTAAGCCGCCGGTCCTGAAGTCGCGTATCGGCGCCATCCTGCGCGCGACCAGCGGCAATTTCCTCGAACAGTTCGATTTCTTTCTGTTTGGTTTCTACGCCAGCGCGATTGCAAAAGCGTTCTTTCCGGCCGAGAACGACACCGCAGCGTTGCTCAACACCTTCGGTGTGTTCTGGCTTGGCGCCCTGATGCGCCCCATCGGCGCGATCGTGCTCGGTGCCTATCTCGACCGCATCGGCCGCCGCCAGGGGCTGATCGTCACGCTGGCAATCATGGCGGTCGGCACCGTGGTGATCGCCTTCTGTCCGAGCTACGCAACGATCGGCGTCGCCGCGCCTGTCATCGTGCTGATTGGCCGGCTGCTGCAGGGATTTTCGGCCGGTGTCGAACTCGGCGGCGTGTCGGTCTATCTCGCCGAGATTTCCACACCCGGCAACCGCGGCTTCTACACCTCGTTCCAGTCCTCGAGCCAGCAGGTCGCCATCTTCGTCGCCGCGATCCTCGGTTATATCCTGAGCGAGGCGATGCCGGCGGCGACCGTTGCGGCATGGGGATGGCGGATACCGTTCTTCATCGGCTGCCTGATCATTCCCGTGATTTTCTTCCTGCGGCGGACGCTGGAGGAAACCCCGGAATTTCTGGCGATGAAGAAACATCCGACCGCCTCCGAGGTGTTTGCCTCCGCACTGGCGAACTGGCGCATCGTGGTCCTCGGCATGATGATCGCGGTCCTGACCACCACGACCTTCTACTTCGTCACCGTCTACACGCCGACTTTCGGCAAGAATGTCCTGAAGCTGACCTCGCACGACGCGCTGCTGGTCACGGTTCTCGTTGCCGTGACGAACTTCATCTGGAATCCGGTCGGCGGCGCGGTGTCCGACCGGCTCGGCCGCAAGCCCGTGCTGCTGGCGATCGCCAGCCTCTCGCTGGTCACCGCCTATCCCGCGCTGCACTGGCTGGTCAGCGAGCCGACCTTCGGCAAGATGCTGGCAGTGGAGATGATGTTCTCGTTCTATTTCGGCACCTACAGCGGCACCATGCTGGGCTCGCTGGTCGAGATCGTGCCGGCGCATGTTCGAACCACCTGTTTCTCGATGGCCTTTGCGCTGGCCGCGGGGCTGTTCGGCACCTTCACGCCGTTCGCCTCGACCTGGCTGATAGCCCAGACCGGCGACAAGGCTTCGCCCGGCTACTGGCTGATGTTCGCGGCGGCTCTCGGCATCATCGCCGCGCTCGCCG
>NZ_JBAURI010000162.1:0-2968 GCF_049581145.1 Bradyrhizobium sp. | reverse complement strand
TTTTCAGTCAGTCGGGCTCGCCGCGACGCATGTCACTCCCTGACGATGCGCACCGCACCCCGCGCGGCGCTGGTGGTGAGCGCCGCATAGGCCTTCAGCGCCGTCGTGACCTTGCGATTCCGTTTCGCAGGTTTCCAGGCGTCGTTCTTCCTGGCCAGCATCGCGTCGCGGCGCCGCGCCAGCATGGCTTCATCGACGCGCAGGCTGATGGAGCGCTCGGGGATGTCGATCTCGATCCGGTCGCCCTCCTCTACCAGTCCGATCAGGCCGCCTTCGGCGGCCTCAGGCGAGACATGTCCGATCGACAGACCCGAGGTGCCGCCGGAGAAGCGGCCATCGGTGATCAGGGCGCAGCTTTTGCCGAGCCCCTTCGATTTGAGATAGCTGGTCGGATAAAGCATCTCCTGCATGCCGGGACCGCCGCGCGGGCCCTCATAGCGGATCACGACCACGTCGCCGGCCTTGATCTTGCCGCTCAGGATGGCGTCCACCGCGGCGTCCTGACTCTCGCAAATCCGCGCCGGCCCCGCAAACTTCAGAATGCTCTGATCGACGCCGGCGGTTTTCACGATGCAGCCGTCGACGGCGAGATTGCCGTACAGCACCGCGAGACCGCCATCCTTCGAAAATGCATGCTCGACGTCGCGAATGCAGCCCGCCGCGCGGTCGGTATCGACGTCCTCGAACCGCCGCTGCTGGCTGAACGCGACCTGCGAGGGCACGCCGCCCGGCGCGGCCTTGTAGAAAGTGCGCACGCTCTCGCTCCTGGTTCGCCGGACATCCCAGCGCTCGAGCGCCTCCTCGAGCGATTTGGCGTGCACCGTCGGCAGGTCGCGATGGATCAGCCTGGCGCGGTCGAGCTCGCCGAGAATGGCCATGACGCCACCGGCGCGATGGACGTCCTCGAGATGCACGTCGGGCACCGAGGGCGCCACCTTGCACAACACCGGCACCCGGCGCGACAGCCGGTCGATGTCCTGCATCGTGAAGCCGATCTCGCCCTCGTGCGCGGCCGCGAGCAGATGCAGCACCGTGTTGGTCGATCCGCCCATCGCGATATCCAAGGTCATGGCATTTTCGAACGCCTTGAAGCTGGCGATTGCGCGCGGCAGCGCGGTCTGATCGTCCTGTTCGTAATAGCGGCGGGCCAGATCGACGATCAGGTGGCCGGCTTCGACGAACAGGCCCTTGCGATCCGCATGGGTCGCCAGCACCGAACCATTGCCCGGCAGCGCCAGCCCCAAGGCTTCGGTCAGGCAGTTCATGGAATTGGCGGTAAACATGCCGGAGCACGAACCGCAGGTCGGGCAGGCCGAGCGTTCGATCACCTCGACCTCGGAATCGCTGATCCTGTCGTCGGCCGCCGCCACCATCGCGTCCACCAGGTCGAGCGACCTCAGCTTGCCGTCGATGCTGACCTTGCCGGATTCCATCGGGCCGCCCGAGACGAATACCGTCGGTATATTGATCCGCAACGCAGCCATCAGCATGCCCGGCGTGATCTTGTCGCAGTTGGAGATGCACACCATGGCATCCGCGCAATGCGCGTTGACCATGTACTCGACGCTGTCGGCAATCAGCTCGCGCGACGGCAGGCTGTAGAGCATGCCGTCGTGTCCCATCGCGATGCCATCGTCGACCGCGATGGTGTTGAACTCCTTGGCGACGCCGCCGGCCTGCTCGATTTCGCGCGCGACGAGCTGACCGAGATCCTTGAGGTGGACATGGCCCGGCACGAACTGCGTGAACGAGTTGACCACGGCGATGATCGGCTTGCCGAAATCCTCGTTCTTCATGCCGGTGGCGCGCCAGAGGCCGCGCGCGCCTGCCATGTTGCGGCCGTGAGTGGTGGTGCGAGAGCGATAGGCCGGCATGGGCTTCCTCTGGTCGGTTGACGTTGACGAGTGGGGGCGCGGCTGCCCGGAACGGACGGCGCCATCAGCGCCGGAGGCGGAAAACGTTCGTTGTTTCCATAGGGTAAAGACCGCTCGACGCCGCGCCGTCAAGCCGGCAGCCGCCTGCTCGGAGGAAAATTCGTGGCGCGGAGGCGAAGAGACATCGCCTTTCCCTGCTCCGTTGTTGGTGCCGGCGCGCATCCGCCACAATCCTTCACGACACAGTCGCGCTGCAAAGCCGCCCGCGCAGCGTCACCACCACGGCGGAAGCGATTGACAGGAGCAGCGAAATGAAACCGACCGGCGTGGTCCTCGGCCTGGCGGCACTGGTGCTCGGGCTGGTGGGCCCGCCGGCGCTGGCGCAAAATCGGGTCGCCCTCCTGATCGGCAACAACGCCTATCAGAACGTGCCGGCGTTGCGGACGGCCATCAACGACGCGCATGCGATCGCGGATGTGCTGCAGAAGCTGAATTTTTCCGTGGTGATCGCCGAAAATCAGTCGCGCCGCGCCATGTCCGAGTCGCTGCAGGCGTTCGACAAGGCGATCGAGCCGGGCGACATGGCGCTGCTGTTCTTCGCCGGCCACGGCTTCGAGATCCACGGCGAGAATTTTCTGGTGCCGACCGACACGCCGGCGGTCGGCGAAGGCCAGGAGGAGCTGCTCCGCGACGCCGCCTATCCGGCGGAGCATATCATTGAGCGCCTGCAGGCGCGCGGCGCCCGCACCACGATCCTGGTGCTCGACGCCTGCCGCGACAACCCGTTCGAGCAACCGGGCGGCCGCGGCCTCAAGGGAGGAGGCGGACTGGCGCCGATGACACCGGCCGAAGGCGCCTTCATCCTGTTTTCCGCTGGCGCCAAGCAACTGGCGCTCGACAGATTGTCCGGACGAGACCCCGACCCGAATTCCGTGTTCAGCCGTAATCTCATCCACGAGCTTCAGCAGCCGGGGCTCACCTTGGTGCAGATCGCCAAGCGCACCCAGATCGACGTCAAGCAGATGGCGGCGACGGTCGGCCGCGATCAGACCCCCGCCTATTACGACCAGATCGTCGGCGAAGTCGTCCTCAAC
>NZ_JBAURI010000161.1:0-2202 GCF_049581145.1 Bradyrhizobium sp. | reverse complement strand
CTCTCGGTCTCAATGATCCGCTCCAGATTGAGCTCGGGCGGCAGCGGCTCGTCCGCGACCGGCGCCAGCGCAACGCGCAACAGCTCGCGTTGTTCGGCGAAGCCGGCGACGCGTTCGGCGACCTCCGCATGAGCTTCGAGATAGGCGGCGACGTCGGCCTGCCGCTCCGGTGCGAGAACGCGATCCACATAGGCGTGCAGATCGTCCTCCGTGATCGGCCGATGGCTCATTTTGTGCTCCGTAGCTGCACGACCTTGTTCGACGCCGCGTCAGCGGTGCCGTCGATCTCCTGCTGCAATCTTTCCCGCGCCCGCGACAGTCGCGACATCACCGTGCCGATCGGAATATCGAGGACTTTCGCGGCGTCGGCATAGGACAAGTCCTCGACCGCGACCAATAGCAGCACGGCGCGCTGGTCCTCCGGCAGCCGTGCAAGCCTGTTCAGCACATCCTGGTACATCAGCTTCTGCTCCTGTACGGCGTCCTGCCCGAAATCATTCTCATTGGTCTCGTCGATCGTGACATGCCGGCCGCGCGCCGCCGCGCGGCGAAACTGATTGATGGCGAGGTGATGCAGAATGGTGAAAAGCCAGGCGCGGGCATCGGCGTCGCGCCGCTGCTGCCAGCGGCTGACTGCCCGCTCCAGGCAGTCCTGCACCAGATCGTCGGCCGCCGCCGGATTGCGGACCAGCGCCCGCGCGTAGCGGCGCAACGCCGGGATCAACGGCTCGACCTGACGCAGCATGTCGTTCATGGCGGGCTCCCCGCGCCATCCGAGGCCGCCTGTGTCATAGCTGCCTGTGTCGAGGCTGCCTGTGTCATAGCTGCTTGCGTCATGGCTGCCCGCATCATGGCGTGGTCTGGATCTGCACCGGCTCGCCCACGCTGGCGGCATCGCCGGGCGCGATCACCAGATATCGCCGCTCGGCGGCTGCAGAGCTTTGCACGATCTGACGGATCGGGCCGGTGGCATCGACGATGGCCGAGCCGGCCGGATTCGTCATGAACGCCGCGAGCGGCTGCAGCGATCCGCTCCCGTCCGACTGCTGGGCCAGCGCCAGCACGTATTTCTGCTTCGGCGCGAGCCCGGTGACCGAGGCCTGCAGCACCTGGATCAGCCCTTGATCGAACAGCGAGACGCTGGTCGGCGCTTTGCCGTTCGAGGAGGCCTTCGGCGCCAGCGCAAGCTCGGCGACCTGGCCCGCGACGCCGAGGCTTTGCAGGTTCTGCCGGTCATCCGGGTTCGGCGCCGCATTCGGCACATAGGCAATCGCCTGCGGGGCCTGGCCGATCGGAATGGTGGCGATGACCTGGTTGGTCGCGGTGTCGATCGCGGCGAGCGCGTCGTCGTTCTCGAGTCCGACATAGACGCGGCTGCCATCGCCCGACGGCCAGACGCCGTGCGGCAGCTTGCCGACCGGGATGGCGGCAACCTGCGAAAAGTCGTCGGTGCGGAACACCTTGACCTCGTTGAGCCCGCCGACCGTGACATAGGCGAAGCTGCCCTTGGCGTTGCGCGCGAAATTGACGTGATTGGTGATCGGCCCGGTATCGAGGGTCTTGAGCAGGTCGAACGGCGGCTGGGCATTGAACACCTGCGTCTTGCCGGTGTCCTTCAGCGTGAACCACACCTGCTGCCCGTCCGGCGATGCGGCGATGTTCGGACAGAACGGACTGTCCTGCTTCACCTTCGCGATGATCTTGTGGTCGGCGACCGTCACCACGTCGGTCTCCGGATTGAACGACGAGCAGATGTAGCCGTATTTGCCGTCGGACGAGAAGATCTGCATGCCGGGACCGTCCGGCGTCGTGATGCGGGTCTTCTCGGTGAACGTGGTCGGATCGATCACCGAGATGTAGTTCTCGCCGCGGACCGTGACCCACACTTCCTTGCCGTCGGGCGTGAAGAAGGCTTCGTGCGGCGAGCGGCCGACATAGGTCACGTGCTTGACGGCATTGGTCGCGGTATCGATGAAGCTCACCGAATTGGATCCGATCGACACCACCGCGAGCGTGCGGTGATCGGGCGAATAGCCGAGGCCATGGACCAGCACCTGGCCCTTGTAGAGCGGACTGAAGTTCGCCGGTTGGGGATCGCCGAGCCGGATCACGCCGAGCAGCTTGTTGTCGACGGGGTCAGTCACCGACAGCGTGTTCGAGAACTGCTCCGCGGCGTAGTCGCGGTCGTGATGGCTGATCGGA
>NZ_JBAURI010000160.1:0-1542 GCF_049581145.1 Bradyrhizobium sp. | reverse complement strand
ATCCTGCGCCGCGCTGGCGGCGCGCCGGCGCGGGCGGTGGTCCGTCGCTATGCGTTCGACCGCTTCGTCGTCGACATGGACGCGCGCAGCATCGAGCTCGTCGGAGCGGAGGCCGCGACACTGCAGCTCACCAGCGCGGAATTCGATCTGCTGGGCTGCTTTCTGCAAAGGCCGCGCCGCGTGCTCAGCCGGGATCAGATCCTCGACTTCACGCGCGGGCGTTCGTCCGAGCCGTTCGATCGGACAGTGGACATGATGATCTCGCGGCTGCGCAAGAAACTCGATGCGGCCAGTCCCGGATCGAACCTGATCACGACGGTGCGCAATGGCGGCTATCTGTTCACGGCCTCCGTCAAGCAGGTGACGTGATGCTGCGCCTCACGCTGGCGGCCCGGCTCGCCCTGATCGTGACGGTCGGGTTTTCGGTGGTCGTCATTGTCGTCGTCGGCGTCTTCTACCTGACGACGCTGCGCGAGACCGAACTGACCCGTCCTTCGCCGGCGCGCCTGGCGGCGCTCGCCGGGCTGCTCGAGCAGACGCGGCCGGATCAGCGCGAGCGTGTCCTCGAGGCGGTCTCCTCGCCGCAATTCGTCGTCAGGATCGAGCCTTCGGGCACCTCCAGCGGGGGCGCGGACGCCGCGTCGCCGCCGCGCTCTGCGCACGACGCCTCCACCGGGCTGCTGGCGGGCCGCGCGATCGAGATTGTGGCCGTTCCCGACCGTGCATTGGGCCGGTGGTTTCCGCGATTGGCGAAGCTGATGGAGGCGACCGAGTTCCGCATCACGTTGCGTGATGGCGAGATCCTCGTCGTCGATGCCCGCACGCGCCTGCCGGTGACGCCGCTCGGGTTGCCGGTCGGCTTCGGGGCCGGCCTGTTCGGGACCATCGTCGCGCTTTTGGCGCTATTGGTGATGCAGCGCGAGACGCGGCCATTGGCAAGGCTCGCCGCCGCCGTCGACCGCGTCGGATTGTCGGTCGATCCGCCCTTGCTTCCCCAGGCGCGGCGCAGCGCGCCTGAAATCCGCGCCGTGATCGCGGCATTCAATCGCCTGCAGGGTCGCTTGAGCGAGATGCTGCGTGCCCGCATGACGCTGATCGGCGGTATCGCCCATGACGTACGCACTTTCGCGACACGGCTGCGGCTGCGTGTCGAGCAGATTCCGGACGCGGCCGAGCGCGAGCGATCCATCGCCGATATCGATGACATGATCCGTTTGCTCGATGATGCCCTGCTGTCGGCCCGGACCGGCGGTGGAGGCCTGGCGCAGGAGATGGTCGAACTTGCTGCGCTGGTGTGCGCCGATGTCGGGGACAGACAGGCGCAGGGCGATGTCGTCGATGTCACGACGGAGCCGGGGGCACGGGACGCGATCGTTTTGGGCGATCGTCTGGCGTTACGGCGGGTGCTCGCGAATGTCATCGACAACGCCATCAAATATGGCCGCGTCGCGCATGTGCGCACGTCCGTGCAGCAGCAGATGATTGCGGTGTCCGTCGAGGACGAAGGGCCGGGAATCCCGGAAGAGGCGCGTGCCGCCATGC
>NZ_JBAURI010000159.1:0-3724 GCF_049581145.1 Bradyrhizobium sp. | reverse complement strand
GGTGTAGACCTTCTCGGACAGCGGGATGCGCTCGCGCGCGACGTCGAACCACTCGCCCTGCGCCTGCGCGGCCAACAGCTTCGCGCACTCGATCGGCGTATGCGAAACCACTTTGAGGAGCTGCCGGTGCGACCACACGTCGTTCTCATGTGGCGCTACGTTGAGGTCGCCGACCAGGATATGGCGGTCGTCGCCGCGCGGATGCAGCGGCTCGCAAGCCTTCATCTCGTCGAGAAACTGCAGCTTGTGCTCGAATTTCGGATTGAGCGCCGGATCGGGAATGTCGCCGCCGGCCGGGACATAGAAATTATGCAGCACCAGCGGCTTTGTCAGTCGCGCCTTTTCGCCGAACCCGACCGAGATGTGGCGCGAATCGACCTTGTCGCAGAAGGTGCGGATATCGGTGCTCTCGAACGGCAGTTTCGAGATCACTGCGACGCCATGATAGCCTTTTTGTCCGTTCAGCGCGACGTGCTCGTAGCCCAGGCGCCTGAAACGCTTGAGCGGAAACGCGTCATCGATGCATTTGGTCTCCTGCAGGCACAGCACGTCCGGCCGCACCGCCTTGATGAATTTGGCGACCAGATCGATGCGCAGCCGCACCGAATTGATGTTCCATGTCGTCAGGGAAAGCCGCATCGAACCGATAGCTGGGCCGCGGCGCGGTGCCTCGGCGAGAGCACAGGCTTAGCCGATCCGGCGCGGTCGTTCGAGGCTCGCCAAAGACCGCGTGTGTCTCTGGGCCGGCTATCCACCGCGAATGCGCAGGTTCGGGAGAATTCAGCCCGGCGGCGTCGGGTAGTTGGTGAAGTCGATCTTGAACAGGCCTGGATCGACCTTCTTCGAAGAATCGAGGTTATAGACTGCAACGGTGGTGTCGTAGCCCTGCGGATCGGTCACCGTCCATTGCTTGAGCTGGCCATCCTTGGCGCCGACCATCAGCATCAGCCGGCTCGTGCCGATCAGCGCCTGCTTCTCCTCGATGGTGACGCTGATGTACAGATCATCCGACGTCACGCTCACCACATTGGTATCCTTCATGAGATCGATGCGGTCGGAGAGCAGGAAACGCAACGGCGTCTGCGACAAGGGGTAGACGTCCTGTGTCGCCAGATTGCGGTCGCGCACCACCAGCGACGATCCGTCGGCGATGATATCGATCGGGGTCGGCGGGTCGTATTCGAAGCGGACCTTGCCGGGCTTCTGAATGAAGAAGTCGCCCTTGGTCTTGCTGCCGTCAGGCCCGACCTGGACGAAATTCCCGACCAATGTCTGCAGCGACGAAAGATAGGCGCTGACCTTCGCGGCCTGCGCTTTCTGATTGGCGTCGAAGGTCGCGAAAATACTGGCCGGCACATTGCGACGCGGATCCGGGATGAACGGGTCGGGCGGCGAAGCCGAGGTCGAGCCTGTCGTCATCGGAGCCTTCTTCAACTCCGAGGCGCTCAGCTGCATGCCGTCGCGGCCCTTCGGCGCAGGCTTCGGAATCGGAACCGCGGTCTGTGCCGAACTCGGCATAGCCACGCAAAGCGTCGACGATGCGAGCAGCGCCGACAAAGCGATAACGAGGCCCCGACGGGCACGGGCCGCGGTGATTCGGAATTCTGGATTTATGTTCAACGCAGAGTCCTGACTAGCTTTTGCCATCTTATCGGGGTTTCGGCGTAAGGCGTTATCGTTTTTACGTGAAAACTCTGTTCCGGCTGCGCGTGTCAAGTTGACGTCAGAAGCGGGTGTCTTCTTCCTCGATCAGGATCTCGCGTTTGCCGGCATGATTGGCTTGTCCGACGATACCTTCGAGTTCCATGCGCTCCATCAGCGACGCGGCGCGGTTATAACCGATTTGCAGGCGCCGTTGGATATAGCTCGTTGACGCCTTGCGGTCGCGCTTGACGATGGCAACCGCCTGCGAGAACAGGTCGGCACCGCCATCGCCGCCCATGCCGGTCGAATCGAATACCGCGCCATCCTCCTCGGACGGCTCTTCCGCGGTGACCTCTTCGAGATATTCGGGCGAGCCTTGCGTCTTCAGATGGCGCACCACCTTCTCGACCTCTTCGTCCGAGACAAAGGGGCCATGCACGCGGCTGACGCGGCCGCCACCGGCCATGTACAGCATGTCGCCTTGTCCAAGCAGCTGCTCGGCGCCCATTTCGCCCAAAATGGTGCGGCTGTCGATCTTGGAGGTGACCTGGAATGAGATGCGGGTCGGGAAATTCGCCTTGATGGTTCCGGTAATGACGTCGACCGACGGCCGCTGGGTCGCGAGAATCACGTGCAGGCCGGCGGCGCGCGCCATCTGCGCCAGGCGCTGCACCGCCCCCTCGATATCCTTGCCGGCCACCATCATCAGGTCGGCCATCTCGTCGACGATGATGACGATATAGGGCAACGGATCGAGATCGAGCTTCTCCTCCTCGTAGATCGCCTTGCCGGTCTCCTTGTCGAAACCGGTATGCACCGTCCGGTTCAACTCCTCGCCCTTGGCTTTCGCTTCTTTGAGCCGCATGTTGTAGCCGTCGATGTTGCGCACACCGAGCTTGGACATCTTCTTGTAGCGCTCCTCCATCTCGCGTACGGCCCATTTCAGGGCGACGACGGCTTTTTTCGGATCGGTCACGACCGGCGTCAGCAGATGCGGAATGCCGTCATAGACCGACAATTCGAGCATCTTGGGATCGACCATGATCAGCCGGCATTGATCCGGACGCAGCCGGTAGAGCAGGCTCAGGATCATGGTGTTGATCGCGACCGATTTGCCGGAGCCCGTGGTGCCGGCGATCAAAAGATGCGGCATGCGCGCGAGATCGACGACGACGGAGTCGCCGCCGATGTTCTTGCCCAGGCAGAGCGGCAACTTGGCGGGCGATTCGACGTAGTCCTTGCCGGCGAGCAGTTCGCGCAGATGGACCTTCTCGCGATGGGCGTTCGGCAGTTCGATGCCGATCGCGTTGCGGCCCGGGACGACCGCGACACGCGCCGACACGGCGCTCATCGAGCGCGCGATGTCGTCAGCCAGTCCGATGACGCGCGACGATTTGATGCCGGGGGCCGGCTCGAGCTCATACAACGTCACAACCGGTCCGGGGTGGGCCTTGACGATTTCGCCGCGGACGCCGAAATCCCCGAGCACGCCTTCCAGCGCCCGGGAGTTCGTCTCGAGCTCGGACTTGCTGAGCGGTTGGCGCTCGGCGGCCTTGGGCGCGCTGAGTATCGACACTGCGGGCAGCTCGAACCTGTCGGTCGATTTTTTCGTCACGGCACGCGCGGACGCCTTTTTCCGCGGCGCACGGGCGGCCGGAGTCTCCTCCTCCTCGTCGTCCTCGTCCTCCTCGTCCTCCTCGTCTTGTTGCGGCGCCAAGGCGGGAGCCGTGCGGGCTCCGAGGGTCGGTTCTTGACGCTCGGGCGCGGCGAGTCGGGCCTGCGACCCGCTTGAGACCAGCGACCTGTAGGCTGTGGTCAAGAGCCAGACGGCGCGCGCCTTCGCGCTCATCAGCGCGTGAAATATCCATCCCAGCGAGACCGAGCCGTCATCTTCCTCCTCCTCGACGAAGGGCGCGTCATCATCCGCGATGGTCGAAGCTTCTTCATCCTTCTCGCGTGCGCCCAAGCCGCCGGCGATGAGGAGGGTTGCGGTCATGGTCAGCGCGAACACGATCCCGAGGACCAGTCGATAGATGAAGCCGGGCGGACCGAATGCGACCGCGGGGGCGCGCACCAGCGC
>NZ_JBAURI010000158.1:0-3577 GCF_049581145.1 Bradyrhizobium sp. | reverse complement strand
TCGTAAGGCGAGAAAAATGCGGGGTAGCCTTGCTCGATGAAGCTGAACTGACCGTGGACATTCCAATTGTCCGGCGCGATGGGCCAGATACCGGTGACGGTGGTCTTCGTTGCCGCAGCAGTCGTGTCGGTCCAATTCACTTTGTAGTTGAGCCAGAGGCGAATCATGTTGAGATCAAACGCAGACCCGTAACCTGTGCCCGACGGAAACGTAACGGTCACGCTTCCAAGGTGGTCGTGCAGATACTCGAGCCGCGCGGTCCAATTCGGCGCGATTGCGACCTCGGCTCCCAAGCCTGCGGCCCAGCCCGTGCGAGTGGGCAGCACAGTGTCCGCGTCACTGCCAAAGCTCGACGTTTCCGCGAGGCGCGCCTGGCTCCGGCAAAACCGCCTGTTCCATAGATCAGCCAATGATCAAAGGCGTAGCCAACACGCCCGCGCACCGTGCCAATATAGTCGATCTGGTCGGTGACATTCGTGCCTTGCGCCGTGGCACGGCCAAAGATGAGACCGTCTTCCAGTGGGAAAGGAGACGTCGCCCTCGACCCCGAGCAGCAACCGGGATGGGAGCACGTAGTTGTATCCCATCTGCAGGCCGCCATAGAGGCTGCCAAAAGAACCGCTTGATTTCGCAGGGTCGGGATCGAACAGGTATTGCTAGCGTGTCCTCGCCCGTACGCGACATGACCCGCGACATAGAACCCGCTCCAGTCAAAGCGAGGTGTATAAGTAGGCGGCGCCTCTAGCGCCCATTGACGGGCCGGTTCGTCAGCATTGGCTGAAGTGCCGACGAGAACTCGCAGGACCGCCAGGACCAGCCGGAGCGTTGCCACCCAGGCTGCATCCAGGCGGTTTCGAGAGGGAACCAGCCGAGATCGCCATCCGAACGCATGCAACTGCGTGTTACTCGTATCTAACGACCGCACACTTACTTCAGAATGCATCCAATCGCCCCCAACTTGACCCCGACGCAGCTTTGAAATGCCTGATTTCATGTCTCGGACGCCCGAGTCCGGCGATCGGTCGCTCGATGACGAACCAGAGTTTCTTCGATCCTGGAACGGCCACGCGCTTGAGCATGCCGGCCCGTCCAAGTTGACGCAGCGTGTGGCTTCCGTCGCTCTGGAGACTACGCAGCCCCCCTTGAGCGCGTCGGAATCAAAGAGCTTCGGCCGTCACGCGGCGTCGGCCAGACTCGTCCAGCAACTCCACGAGAGCGACACGCGCTGGCGGCTTATCCACAGTCCGGCCTCACGCAGCGCTCGCTCAATGTGAGTACCGTAGGACGTCTTTGGTTGTGCGCGGCGATCAGCGAAGCGGCCGTCTCCAACGTTTTGTTCGCCCCGCCAGGCAATTCGCGACAACGAAGATGCATTGATCTGCTACCATACTCACAGGACGCCTCGATGAATCAGCATTCGTTCTCAGGCGCCGCCGGACAGCCCTGGAATTGACACGCCAAGGGTTTGCAGGATGAGGAAGACGTTGAGCAGCAACACCACGGTCGTTCCCGCCACCGCTGCCACAAGGGTCAGCCGGCCGTTCGCGAACTGCCCCATGATGTCGCGACGACTGGTGAAGATCAGCAGCGAGATCATCGGCAGCGGCAGCGCAATCGAGAGCACGACCTGGCTGATGACGAGCGAACTTGTCGCATTGGCACCAAGCGCCACCACGACAAAAGCGGGCAGCATCGTGACCAGGCGGCGGACCAGGATCGGTACTTTGAACCTGAGGAAGCCCTGCATGATCATCTGACCGGCCATCGTCCCGACCGTCGAGCTTGATATCCCGGAGGCAACGAGCGAGAGCAGGAACACCCCGGCAGCACCGATCCCGAGCAAGGGCGTTAGCGTGTGATAGGCGGTTTCGATTTCGGCCACGTCCGAGTGACCCGCATGGAACGCGCCCGAAGCCATCATAACCATGGCCATGTTGACGAGGCCCGCCACCACCAGGGCAATAATGACTTCCCGGTTGGAGAAGCGCAGGACCTTGCGCCGCTCGGAATCGTTGTGAACCGGCATCCGCCCCTGTGTCAGCCCGGAATGCAGGTAAACCGCGTGCGGCATGACCGTGGCGCCGATGATGCCGACTGACAGCAATAGTGCCTCGGCGTCGGGGATCTGCGGCATTAGGGTATGTACCGCAGCCGAGGTCCAATCGACCGGCGCGATGAACAGCTCGATCACATAGCAGAGCGCGATGATGCTCACCATGCTGCCGATGATCAGTTCGATCGGCCGGAAGCCGAAGCCTTCGAACATCAGCACGCCGTAAGTGATGACAGCCGTGACCGCCATGCCGGCGAAAAGCGGTATGTGAAACAGCAGCGAGAGACCAATCGCGCCACCGAGAAATTCTGCCAGGTCGGTCGCCATCGCGGCAATCTCGCTGACCACCCACATAGCCCACACGACCAGGCCAGGAAAATGCTCGCGACACATCTCCGCGAGATTGCGGCCGGTCACTATACCGAGCTTGGCCGAGAGCGCCTGGAACAGCATGGCGATCAGGTTGGCCGCCAGCACCACCCACAAAAGCATATAGCCGTATTTCGCGCCCGCCTGAATGTTGGTGGCGAAATTGCCGGGGTCCATGTACGCGATGGAGGCAATCACCGCAGGACCGGCGAATGCCAGATACGCGCGCAACCCGTCAGGCTGGCCGGCCAGCACTCGGCGGCCCGCGGAGACGGTTCGGTCAGAAAGCGATCCCCGCTGAGCGATGATTTCGGTCATCTCGATAATACATCACGCACATGAAAATGTAGCACAGGGCACAAACTAAGGGCTGATCTGAGATTGTCAATGGCTGCCTAATGTAGCCCGTGCTACAGTTTGACACGACGATATAAACGTGTTCTCTGCCGGACAGAACTCCACTCGTTAGGATCGCAGGCCATGCAGCCAACGACACCAGGGAAGACACGGCGGAATGGTGGCGCAACGAAGGAGCTGCCGACCGAGCTCATCCAGGCGCGCCGCTTCGGCAAAACGCGGTCGGCCCAGTCGACGGCATTGTTGGAAGACTATGTCGAACTGATCGCGGACTTATTGACCAGCTCAGGCGAGGCGCGTCCGACAGACATTGCGCGTCGGCTGGGCGTATCTCACGCCACAGCCATCAAAGCCATCTCGCGCTTGAAGCGGGCAGGATTGGCGACCTCACGCCCCTACCGGGGCGTGTTCCTTACCGAGCAGGGCCATACGCTCGCCGAGCGCGTGCACGCGCGCCACCGGCTTGTAGTCGACCTGCTTCGCGCGGTTGGCGTTCCCGCCGAAGCCGCCGAGGCCGATGCCGAGGGCATGGAGCATCACGTCTCAGACGTCACTTTGAAAGCGTTTGCGCAGTTTATCAAATCGCTTGCCAGGTGATCGGGGCGGCTTCGAACAGACTCCTGAGCGACGCGACAGGACCAGGTACGGGCAAAGGACAACAGGCCGCGAGGGTGCTTGTCGTGGGTCCTGATGCGCAACCGTCAGGAACAACAGTCGTCGCATTCTTCCCCTGACCACGCTTCACGGCCTTCGTTGATCAGGAACCAGACGATTGCGAATGAGCCGACGCCGTCAATC
>NZ_JBAURI010000157.1:0-1601 GCF_049581145.1 Bradyrhizobium sp. | reverse complement strand
GTGTTGACCATGATGCCCGGCGCAGGCCCGAGCGCGAGCAGGATGGCGCCGCCGACGGCCGGGCCGACCAGCACCGCGAGGTAGCGCGCCATCGCGTTGAGCCGCACCGCGCTCTCCAGGTCCGACGGCCCGACGATATCGTAGAGCAGCATCTGGTTCGGCGTCTGCCACAGCACGCCGGCACAGCCGTGAATGACCAGGATCACCATGGCCTGCCACATCTGCAGCGTGTCGGTGACGAAGAAATAGCTCCAGCTCAGCGATGCGATGATGAACAGCAACATGCCGATCTGGATCAGCCGGCGCGGGTCGAACCGGTCCGCCAGCGCGCCGGCGGCGACCGAGAACAGCAGATACGGCAGCCAATGCGATACGATGGCGAAACCCGCCAACGCCGGCGAGTGGAATTTCTGATACAGCATCCAGTAGCTGATGACGTGCTCGATATTGTCCGCCATCATCGCCAGCACGAAGGTGATGAACTGGGCCCGGAAGCCCGGGTGACGCATCGCTGCAAAGGATCGCTTGGGGGATAGTGAGGCATCGACCGGGATGGATCTCGTATCGCTCATGGAATCGTCGATTTCCTGTGCAGCTCGAAAGACCGACCAGCGTTAGCGTAATCCACCACTTGCTGCGACTGCGAAAATCGCGGGTGACGGTTGCGCATAGCGGCCCTGCCCTGCCGACCCTCTGCGCTGCGGTCTGCTAAGAGAGTGAAGGAGTCATCCCCGAGCAGCTGAGGGCAGTCCCGATGCAATTCCATTGGCGGCGTTTCGAGCAGTTCACCGGCGACGAACTCTACGCCATGCTGGCCTTGCGGCAGAGCATCCTGGTGGTGGAGCAGGCATCACCCTATCCGGACCTGGATTTCGTCGATCAGCTCGCCGATCACCTGCTGCTAACGGACAATGACGCCCTGATCGGCTGCGCGCGCTGCCATGGGCCGTTGCCCAAGAAAACCTGCGCATCGTTCGGACGATTGGCCATCGCACGACACTTTCGAGGAACAGGACTCGGCAAGGAGCTCATCAGCAGGGTTCTGGCGCGTCTTGCGGAAGGATCCTGTCGCGATGTTCTGATCGGCGCCCAGCTCCATCTCGAAGGCTTCTATGGCCGCTTCGGATTTCTGCGCGACGGCGAGCCTTACGACGATTTCGGCGTCCCGCACGTCGATATGCGGTTGATGCGGTCGAGCCGCGCGGACCGCTGATCGCGGAGCGCGACACGAGAGGCTGCTTCGCGCGCAGCTTGCAGTTTCGACGCGGCTGCTGCCATTAAAAGAACGCTTTCCCAGCCAACGCTGCGGCTCGCGATGCCCCGCCGATTTCTTTTTCATCTTTCCTCTTCGGATTGTCGTGGAGTGGCCGCTCGGTGCCGGCCGACGTCGCATCGAGGAGGATGGCCATCGCCGTTCCGTCTGTTACCTTCCAAAAATCCTGAAAATGCTGGGGAGACGAGCTATGCTTTTGCCTGAACAATACGCTTGGTTTGAGCCGGTGCTGATTGCGACCATCGTGGTGTTCGTCATTGATCTCATTGGCAACACGATCGGTTTCGGCAACCGCATCCTTAGCGCCCTCATGAGCGCCATCCTGTTC
>NZ_JBAURI010000156.1:0-12899 GCF_049581145.1 Bradyrhizobium sp. | reverse complement strand
CTTCAGAGACAGCCGGAATCCGATCAGCGAGGCGCCGGAAGCGGTTCTTTGTTCGACCAGGCGTTCGCGGCTGCCGATCAGAGCCGTTGGGAACAGGTGGCCGAGCTCATCAATGGGTTCAGCCCCGGTGACCTGAGTGTTTTTATCCAAACCTACAAGACCGAGCCGGCAAAAATATCCCAGATTTATCTCGGCGCCATTGGAAACCAGAAGGTCGGCAGAAACTCTCAAGTCGCACTTGCCACAAAGGTAAACTATCTCGACTTCAATTTCAGATCGGAAATCAAGAAGGCAAGCTGGCCTAAAGCAGCAGAATATTTAAACGAGTTCAATCAAACCGACATTGTCGCAAGATTGAAAAGCCTCAATTCGGAGAGCCTCAAGGCTCTGCATGAAGGAGCGGTGGCCAATCCGGGACTCGGCGTTGATTCGGGCGCGGCAAAAGTCAGTGCGCAAATGCTCGCGCAGCGCTCCGCCCAAGGCGATACCAAGGCCCTGCTCCTCCCTACCATCACGGGTCAGGGAAAGGATGCGCTTCTACAGGCCATTCGCCCGATCGACGGAATACTGCCGTCCGCCAGCGGCGGATTCACTATCGTCGTCGATGGGCAGATGGAGAACTTGACCGCCGGGCAGGCGGAACAAATCCGAGCGAAAACAGCCGCTGTTTTGAAAGACCATCTGCAGCGAGTTCAGAATCGCGCATCAATGGTCCATGACCGCTATCAAAGCCAATCCGAAGTGGACAGGAAGCATTGGATCGTGTCGCCCATCGTCAAGACGCTCGGCAGCGTCAAAGATCCCGGACCCGATCTACTGGCTTATGTCACTCGTGCCGACACGGACGTGAAGTCGGCGTTGGAGGCCGTCGGCGCCGGACGATTCGTTCAGGCGGCCGCCCTGTTGGCCAACGCCGAAGGCGCGGCAATTTCTGCCGACAAGATGTGGCAAGCCTACTTCCAAGGGATCATCCGCGCGGGCGATATGACGGTCACCGTGCTGGAGGTCACCCGTGATGCGGCATTCCTCACGCTCGGTATCATGGCGACGATCGCGACGGGGGGCGCGGCTGCCGGGGCCCTGGGAGCGGTCGAGGGGGCCGGCGCGACGACCACGGTGCTGGGCGTGGAAGTTGGAACTGCGACGGCGGCAAACGTAATCGCAATTGGAGCGCCAATCCTGGCAAATGTCGCGGAGGCGGCGGCCAAGGTGTCCATGGGCGACAAAGTTGATTGGGGCGCGCTCGTCGTCGATACGCTGGTGCAGGTCGTCATTGCCCGCTTCGGAGGGAAAGTCACCGCTGGAATCAGTAAAGCGCTCCTGGGAAATCCCGCCACCGAGAGCCTGGCAAGCCGGGTGACCGAAAAGGTGGTTCACGCGGCGTTCATGCATGTCGGATCAACCACCTTGATGTCGTTGGCCCAGGATACTTACCGCGCCGCGAGAGGCCAGGCCATCACGTGGCAAACCTTCGTCGATGACCTGATCACCCGGCTCATCGACCCCAAGAGTCTGGCGATCGTCGCCGTCACCGGCGCTTTGACCTCCGCGGCAGAGGCCAAGTATGGAGGTGGCCCGCGAGGTCGAACGAGTCCGTCGGGAGGGCCCGAGGGCGAACCAGCAGCATCGCCAAAGCCCGCGCGCGCACCGACCCCGACAGCCGAAGCAGCAATGACACCTGCTCGCGCAATCGAGCCGCCAGGCACACAGACACCCGCTCCCCAAGCGACCGGGCACGAGCCAACGGCATCACCGCAAAAAATGGCGACAGTGACTCCGATCGAGGCCGCAAAAAAAGGCCTAGCTGCATCGCCTCAGCTTAAGCCTGGGCCGCGCGAGGTGACATCGTTGGGCGAGCGTCGCCTGTCAAGCGGGTCAAGCGGTCGCACCACCCCGCCAACGGAACCGCATGCCCAGGCGAAGGCGACCGTGGCCGAGGAGACCGGGGCCGAGCCACTTAAGATTGCCGCTGGAGCCGAAGGGACCGGGCGGCAAGCTAGCGGGTCCCCGAATGCCGAACCAACAGTCGCAAGCGCATCGCGAGGCGGCGGCCGCGGACGGCCCCGGCCACTGGGAGGCGGGCCACCACGGCCTGAATACCTTGGCAGCTCCGAACGTCCGCGCCTTCCGACAGCGCGGGAGGCGCTCGCTGGGCCGCGCACTCTCGAGGAAAGCCTTGATGAACTCGGTAGAGTCCCAGGAATCACTGACGAACCACCCCGTGGCGCGCTCAGCGAAGCAGCTCTCAAACGGCGCATCGGGACCCTTAGGGAAGCCGGAGACGTAGAGGCATGGGCGAGAAGGCAGCCCAAATCTGCGACCGTGTTCGGCAACAAAGATATGCCGCCAGAATTCAAGGCACTATTTCCGGAAACCTCCGGTGCGGCGTCAAGCGGACCAGATGCCATTGCCATCGACGACACCAAGAAAGAGATAACTATCTTCGATGCGACGTCGAAGTCGTCTACGGCGCACGTCGAGAAAACGCACGGCTACGCTGAAAGGGTTAAGCAAAATCTGCCGGATCGCTACAAGGGCTACAAGGTATTGTCGCAAGAAGGGTGGTCTGACGGCGGCCTGCGGTTTTCCGCAAAAAGGGAGCATTGAACGACCTTTGCACGCTCCATCAAGTCCGGTGAAGACGGTTGCGAAGAAAAACTGTCGAAGTCCATTCAACGAAGAAGCAAGCGCACAGCCAGTTGTGAGAAAATCATGTCCGGTTTTTCAAACTCTCCCCGCGTCGTCAAAGGCGGCATCGTGACTCTCGATCCCGACACGTCCGTGGTCCAGGGCGTGATCGCGCTGCAGTACAATCCAGATACGCTCAGCCGTTCGCTGCAGATTCAGTCGACGCCGGGCGGGCAGGACGGAGTGCGCGTCGACGCCTTGCGCTTGCGCGGGCCGGCAATCGAGACCTTCAAGCTCGAGGCCGAGCTCGACGCCACCGACCAGCTCGAATTCCCCAACAAGTTTCCAGTCGCCGCGCAATACGGCCTGCATCCGCAACTCGCCCAGCTCGAGATGCTGATCAACCCGACGGTCGAGACGCTGCAATCCGACGACGCCATGGCCAATGCGGGCGCGCTCGAGATCATCCCGCTTGAGCAGCCGCTCACTTTGTTCGTGTGGAGCGTGAGCCGCGTCGTTCCAGTGCGTCTCACGGAGTTCTCCGTCACCGAGGAGGCATTCGACCCCTCGCTCAATCCGATCCGCGCCAAGGTGAGCCTCGGGATGCGCGTGCTGAGTGTCGACGACCTCGGTTTCGAGCATCCGGGCGGACGCATGTACATGAACTATCTCGCCAACAAGGAGCAGCTAGCGACGCGCGCCGGCTCGGCGGCGATCTCGGCACTCGGGCTCGGGGGACTGCCATGAGATATCCGCTCGCCGCGCTGATCGGCCTCGGAGTCATTCCACCGGTCACGTTCCCGACCGACAGCCGCTACTACGGATTCTCGACGCTCACCTATACGACCGCCAACGGCCAGAGCGTGAGCTACTTGGCGCGCCGTTTCGTGCCGCAGCCGGGCGCGCCGAACTTCGCAACGGTCGCGCAGCACACCGTGCAGCAGGGCGACCGCCTCGATCTCATCGCCGCCAAATATCTCGGCGACCCCTTGATGTTCTGGCTGTTGTGCGACGCCAACGGCGCCATTCGTCCAGGCACGCTGGTCGAAACGGCCGGCGCGGTCCTCAATATCACGACGCCGCTGGGCGTGCCGGGGGCGTCGAATGCTTAAGGACGTCCAGCTTCGCCTGATGATCGGACCGTTCGTGCCGGCCACCCCGCCGCGCGCCGTAATGGAAGCGCTCGCAAGCATCCAGGTGACGGTCAACGACGTCGGCGTGAGCGGCTTCCAGATCAAGTTCAGCATCGACAAGCAGTCGCCGCTGCAGATCCTGTTTCTGCTCACCGGCGGCGCGCCGCTCCTGTTCATGCGGGTGGTGGTGGTCGTGGTGGTCAACGGCGTGTCCAACGTGCTGATCGATGGCGTGATCACCAACAACGAGATCGTGCCTGGCGACAAGGGCTCCAACTCCACCCTGACGCTGACCGGCGAGGATCTCACCGCGCTGATGAATCAATCCAACTGGAGCGGTTTCCCGTTTCCCGCATGCCCGGCGGAAGCGCGCGTCGCGCTGCTGCTCGCCAAGTACGCGGTGTTCGGCGTGGTGCCGCTGATCATTCCAAGCATCATGATCGACGTGCCGATTCCGATCGACCGAATTCCGGCGCAGCAGGGCACCGACCTCGAATACATCCGCGCCCTCGCCGATGACGTCGGCTACGTATTCTATCTCGATCCGGGTCCGGCCCCCGGCATGAGCAAGGCCTATTGGGGCCCGCAGATCAAGGTCGGTCCGATCCAGCCCGCGATCAGCGCCGACATGGACGCCTACACCAACGTCGAGAGCCTCCAGTTCAAGTTCGACCAGCAGCAGAACAAGATTCCGACGGTGTTCATCTACAACGAGGAGACCCAGGTGATCATCCCGATTCCTATTCCGCCGATCACGCCGCTCAATCCGCCGCTCGGCGCCATCCCGCCGCTGCCGACGAACATCCTGGGTGACCTTCAGCCGGTGCGCGACGACCTCTCGAAGCGTCCGATTCCGCAGGCGATCATGATCGGGCTTGCGGCCGCGTCGCGATGGGCGGACGCGGTCACCGCCGAGGGCACGCTCGATGTGACGCGCTACGGCGGCGTGCTGAACGCGCGCCAGCTCGTCGGCGTGCGTGGCTCCGGTCCGGCCTTCGATGGTCTCTACTATGTGAAGAGCGTCACGCACGATATCAAGCGCGGGGAATACAAGCAGCACTTCAAGCTCACGCGCAACGGCATAGTCTCTACCGTCTCGTCGGTGTCGCCATGAACGCGCAGAGTGCCAAGCCGGGCGCCAACCTCACCCGCTATTATGGCAAGTATCGCGGCACCGTGATCGAGAACATCGATCCGGAGCAGATCGGCCGCGTCATCTGCATGGTGCCCGACGTGCTTGGCATCGCGCCGTCGAGCTGGGCGATGCCGTGCGTGCCGGCAGCGGGAATCCAGTCGGGCATTTTCGTCGTGCCGCCGATCGGCTCCGGCGTCTGGATCGAGTTCGAGCAGGGCAATCCCGATTACCCGATCTGGACCGGCGGCTTCTGGGGACTGGTCGCCGACGTGCCGATATTCGCCACCGCGCCCCCAGCGATCCCGCCGGGACAGAACATCGTGCTGCAGACCACCGGCCAGAACATGATCATGGTCAGCGACGCGCCACCCTCGCCAGTCACCGGCGGCATCGTACTGAAAAGCGTCAGCGGCGCGATGATCGTGGTCAACGAGACCGGAATCTACATCAGCAACGGACAAGGCGCGACGATCACGCTGGTCGGACCGGCAGTGGCCGTGAACATCGACGCCTTGATGGTGACATAGCGATGCCGGGACCGATCCTGCATATCGGCGCAACCGTCATGTGCTCGCATGGCGGGCAAGCCTTGCCCACCGCGCCGAGCCCGCGGGTGCTGGTGTCGGGCATGCCGATCACGACCATCGCGGTGCCCTACACGGTTGCCGGTTGCGCCTTCGCGCCGCCGGTTGGAAACGGGCCATGCGTTACAGCGCAGTGGGTCGTCGGCGCCGTGCAGGTAATCTCGGAAGGTCAACCGGTCGCCATCCTGACTGGAACGGCGGTGTGCGCGCCAACGGGAACGCCTTTGCTTCCCGTAATGGCGCAGATGAGGGTAATCGCGAGCTGAGGCAATCGTATGAACGTCAACTTTCCCTTGGGATACGACGGCAGCGGGCGCACCAGCCAGGCAGCGCTGCCGGACTACGTTCGCCAACTGATCGAGCAGGTGCTGTTCACCTCGCCCGGCGAGCGCGTCAACCTGCCCGATTTCGGCAGCGGCCTGCTGCAGCTTTCGTTCGCGCCCAATAGCATGGAATTGGCGGCCGCCACACAGTTCTCGGTGCAGAGCGCGCTGCAGAAGTGGCTCGGCGGCTACGTGACGGTGCAATCGGTCAGCGCGTCGGCCCTCGATGCCATGCTGCAGGTGACGGTCACATACTCGCTCGTGAATACCGACGTGACGCAAGTGCAGACCTTTGTCTTTGGCGGCAACTCATGATCTACGATTGCTGCAACGAGAAACGGAAGGCCGCGGTCAGCGGGAATCCCGCGCTGAACGGCATCGACTATCTCGAGGTGCCGGACGCGAGCGACCTCGCGGTCGTGGCGAGCGCGCTGCGGCCACCGCCACAGTGCATTCTGCTCATTCATTGCCTCAATCCGCTTCCGCCGACGCTGAGCCTTGGCCCCGCCCCGACGTCAGGCGGGCCGCTGCCGAGCGCCGGCGTCAACGTGGTGATCGACGGCGGCGAAAGCATCCCGACCGTCGCGGTCGATTGGGTGATCGCGGCCGGGCAAATCAGCGCGACGACGCTGCCGCCCGCCGTCGGGGCGCTCGCCCCGCTCGTCAGCACGCTCGCCGACAAGCCCAATGTCCTGTTGGTGCGTACCCATCAGGCGGGCGACTTCTCGACCTATTGCCTGCGGCTGGTGAACGACGCCACGAAGGCTACCGGCCCGTTCGCGATCACCGATGTGCTCACGGGATTCGATCCGCAGCTCGCCGCGGTCGACTTCTCGTTCAAGGTCGAGGGTGGCCCCGATTTCGACTGCGCGACGACCGTACCGGATTGTCCGCCGGCCGGCCTGACACCTCCGGCGATCAACTACCTTGCCAAGGACTACGGCAGTTTCCGCACCATCATTCTCGATCGCCTGAACCAGCTGCTGCCGAGCTGGGGCGGCAGCAGCGAGGCCGATCTCGGCGTCGCGCTCGCCGAGCTCATGGCCTATCTCGGCGATCACTTGAGCTATCAGCAGGACGCGGTCGCGACCGAAGCTTATCTGGAAACCGCGCGGCGGCGGGTGTCGCTGCGCCGCCACGCACTCCTGGTCGACTACCAGGTGCAGGAGGGCTGCAACGCGCGGGCGTTCGTGCATCTGGATCTGAACACACCTGCGGCGACGCCCGTCTTTCTCGACCGCACCCGCGTCCGCTTCAATGCCTTCACCCCCGGCATGCCATCTTCGCTCGCGCCCGGCCTCGGCAACGGGGACAACGAGGAGGCCGCGATCCGTCTCGGCGTGCCGGTGTTCGAGCCGATGCACGATGCCGTACTCTACGCCGATCACAACGAGTTGCACTTCCACACCTGGGGCGATACCGATTGCTGCCTGCCCAAGGGCGCGACCGAAGCCACGCTGCGGAGCTCCTATCCGCTGCTCCAGATCGGCGACGTCCTTATCTTCCAGGAGATGATCGGTCCACAGACCGGCAACCCGGCCGACGCCGATATTCGCCGCCGCTGCGCGGTGCGGTTGACGAATATCGCGACCCAGGACAGCAACAAGAATCCGCTGGTCGATCCGCTGGACAAGGACGCCGCCGGCAACCCCATCCAGGTCACCGAGATCCAGTGGGCGCAGGCCGACGCCCTTCCGTTCCCGCTGTGCATCTCATCGACCTATCTCGATTCCGCAGGCGACCAGCAGAGCGTGAGCGACGTCAGCGTCGCGTTCGGCAACATCGTGCTCGCCGACCACGGCGTGTCGCTGTCAGGCAAGCTGCTCGGCACTGTGCCGCCTCCGCGACTCTATTATCCGCCCGATCCCGCCGCCGACCGCTGCCAGCTCCCGTCGCCCTCGCCCGTGCCGGCGCGCTACCGCCCGACGGTGCCGGACAAGCCGCTCACCCAGGTGGTGGCGCTCGCGACCGTGCCGCTGACGGGCGCGGGCAATCCGGCGACGTCGGCGCCTGTGTCACTCAGCAATGCAGGTCCCGTCCCGCTCCCGGGCAAAAACGGCTTTGCGTCGCTCACCCTGCGCCCGACCGATCCTACCGGATGGCCGCAATATTTCGGCGTTGTCGTCAACGCCAATGCGACTACGCCCGGGAATATCGATCTCACCGTCGTCTACAATCCGCCGGGCGGCGCGGCCGGCGTGCTCGCCCAGGTACCGGTGGAGAAGTTCACCAACCTCTCACTCCGCTCCACCGGTACGAACTACGTGGCGACCGCCATCAATACTGGCTCGAAGCTGATTGCTGTGCCGACCACATACGTTGCGCCGACCGGCGCGCTGGCGGGATTTGCCGCGGTGCCGACGATGCTGGCGAACGCCGGGACGATCGATCTTTACGATCTCGGCAATCCGCCTAACAAATTCCTGACGCTGCAGCCGCCCAACTCGGCGCTATGGCCGCCGCTGTTCGCCGTTACGGCGCAGGCCAATGCCCAGGACGCTACGCGCTTCGATCTGACGGTCCTCTACGACCCGAAATCGGGCGGAATGGGCGCGACGCTCCCGGTCACGGTCGAGCACTTCGCGGACCTCCTGCTTACCGACGTCGACAGCCAGATCGCAGCGGCATCCGCATTGGTCATCTCGGAAGATTTTGCGCAGGGGGCAGCGCTCATCCTGTCGGCGCAAGATCTCATACAGACCGATGCGCGCCTGAGCGCGCCGGCGATCACGCTTACGGCAACCTCGAACGACGCGACGACGACCTGGATCGCCGAGCCTAACCTGCTGGAAAGCGGCGACTCCGACCCGGTCTTCGCGGTCGAGGTCGAATCCGACGGTACCGCCTCGCTGTTGTTCGGCGATGACGTCAACGGCGAAACTCCCGACGCCGGCACCGTCTTCACGGCGTCCTATCGCATCGGCAACGGGACGGCCGGCAACGTCGGCGCCGACAGCCTCATTTATTTCTCCGCCGCCGACCCGGTGGTGCAATCGCAGATTCAATCCTGCCGCAATCCGCTACCCGCCATTGGCGGCACCGACCCCGAAACCACCGATCAAATCCGCCGCCGCGCACCGCAGGCCTTCCTCACCCAGGAGCGCGCCGTCACCATGGCGGACTACGAAACCCTGACGGAGCTCAATCCGCAGGTCGATCGCGCCGCGGCGTCGCTCCGCTGGACCGGCGCCTGGTACACGGCGTCGGTTGCCATCGAGCCAACCGGCGGCGGCAACCCGTCGCCGACGCTCAGCAGCTCGCTCCGGCAGGAACTCGAGCGCTACCGGATGGCGGGTCAGGATCTCGCGGTCGAGTCGCCCGAGTACATTTCGCTGGAGCTCGCGCTCGCGATCGGCGTCGATCCCGACTATTTCCGTGCCGATGTCGAGCAGGCGCTGCTCGCGGTATTGAGCAATCGCCGCCAGCCCGACGGAAGCACGGGCCTCTTTTGTCCGGAGAACTTCGTCTTCGGTCAGACCGTCTACCTGAGCCCGATCTACGCGGCCGCCCGGTCGGTCGCGGGCGTGATCTCGGTCGAGGCGACGGCGTTCCAGCCGTTGGGTGTTGCGACCCAGCAATATCTCGACGCCGGCGAATTGAAGCTCGGTGCGCTGCAGGTCGCCCGGCTCGACAATGACCCCAACTTTCCCAGTCACGGCCAGCTCACGCTGGCGATGCAAGGCGGACGATAGAGCGTGCTCGAACAAAGAACGCGGAGAGACTGAAACCAAATCAATTTGATCTTCGAGTTGTTGCATGGGTAACAGCGAATGAGTTGCGCGGGAACAGCCGATTGCGATTGCGGGTGCTGCGCCGGGTCGAGCGTGCAGACGCCCGCGCGCCGCGACAATGCGGCGGGCCTCGCGGCGATCGCGTATCGGGCGGGCACATGGAACAGCTTCAAGGAATCCATGCTCGCACGCCTGTCGAGCGCGGACTTTCCCGCGCTCGCGCCGCTCAGGACGCGCAGCGACGACGATTTCGTCCCCGCGATCATCGATGCGACCGCGATGATGCTCGACGTGCTCACCTTCTACCAGGAGCGCCTCGCCAACGAGAGCTATCTGCGCACGGCCGGGCAGCAGCGCTCGCTCACCGAGCTGTCGCGCCTGATCGGCTATCAGCCGGCGCCGGGCGTCTCCGCCTCCACGTATCTCGCGTTCAGCTTCAAGTCGACGCCCGGCCAGCCGCCGCCCGATCCAGCCGCCGCACCGATCGTCATCCCACAGGGAACGCAGGTGCAGAGCGTTCCCGCCCAAGGCCAGAGCCCGCAGACCTTCGAGACCGCCGCCGACATCCCGGCAAAGCCCGATTGGAGCGCGCTGCAAGTGCAGACCGGCGTCGCCTGGAATCCGCGCCGGAGCGGCGAAATCTATCTGAGCGGCACCACGACCCAGCTGCAGCCGGGAGATTCGCTGCTGGTCCTCGG
This sequence comes from Bradyrhizobium sp., assembly GCF_049581145.1. GTDB lineage: Bacteria > Pseudomonadota > Alphaproteobacteria > Rhizobiales > Xanthobacteraceae > Bradyrhizobium. Next base: position 2,667 of record NZ_JBAURI010000156.1, on the reverse strand, counting down.
CGAGGAACGCGACAACTGGATCGACGACAAGAAGACTTCACATCCGAGCGGGCAATGGGATGTGGTCGTCATCAATACGGTTCAAGCCGACAAGATCCGCAATCTGACTCGTGTCGGCTTGGGTGCGCCGCTGGCGCATGACTCGGGCGCGGCGAGCGATTTTACCACGACATCCACCGCGAGGGTGTTTGCCTTTCGTCAGAAGGCCGCTTTGTTCGGCCACAATGCGCCGGACGCTTCGCTGTTCGTCAAAGCATCAAATCCGCTTGAGACGAGCCTCCCGCACCTCATCGACTCAAAAGTGTCGCCATGGGTTTGGTGGGGCTTTCATATTTCCCTGCATGGCCCGATCAGCCTCGATGCGACCTATCAAAAAATCGTCGCGCAAAGCTGGTTCGCGCTCACGACCGACGCAACGGGCAAGCCCGCGGCGCAGCTTCTCAAGGTCCAGCAGGTCAGCAGCGCGTCGCTGTCGCGCTACGCGCTGAGTGCAAAAGTCACGCAACTGATGCCGGACTATCCGGACTTCACTAAATTCAGCAAAGCGTTTCCGCTCCGGCAGACCGAGGTTTGGGCGCAAAGCGACGAATTGCAGGTGGCCGAGCAGCCGCTGCCCTACCCGCTCTACGGCGCCGTCGTCGCGCTGGAAACGCGGCGCACCGATCTCGCCACCGTCAAGATGATCGCGCTCGCTGGTACCCGGCAGAAGATCGCGGTCGGTTACAAACTTTCGCGGGCGTTGCGCTTCACGCCCACCGTTGGCAAGGCCCGCAATCTCAAGCCGGGCGAAATCCTCACGCTGCTCGCGCCCCCGGCCTTGCCGGCGGATGCGAACGGCGACTTGCCGGACTGGAGCGTGTCGAAGGTCCGGCTTCCGCTGAGTGTCGCGGACGCGAGCGGCACCGACGGGACGGTCGCGGCCGAGCTTTTAGATTTCACGCTGGCGCCATCGGATCCGAGCGATCCGGAGGTCAGCGAGTTCGCGCAGGTCGCAAGCGTGGACACCGCGTCCGACCCGGCGCATACGAACCTGCGGCTGAGCGCTCCGCTCGCCAACTGCTATGATCGCACGACCACCACGGTCAATGCCAACGTCGGTCCTGCGACACACGGCCAATCGGTCAGCGAGGTGCTCGGCAGCGGCGCCGCGTCGACGCCAGACCAGACCTTCGCACTCAAGCAATCCCCGCTGACCTACGTGCCGGCGCCGACGCCGACCGGCCGGTCATCGACGCTCGAGGTCACCGTCAACGGCGTCGATTGGACGGTGGTTCCGACCCTCTCGGGACAGAGCGGGTCTAGCCAGGTCTGCACGACGCTCGACCAGCCGGGCGGCTCGACCACCGTGCTGTTCGGCGATGGCGTCGAGGGCGCCCTGCTGCCGACCGGCCAGAACAATGTGCAGGCCAGCTACCGCATCGGCTCCGGATCGGCCGGCAACGTCGGCGCCGGGACACTCACGACGCTGGTCGATCGTCCGCTCGGCGTGAGCGGCGTCTTCAACCCGCAGGCCGCGACCGGCGGACAGGATCCGGAATCGGTCGACGATATCCGCACCAACGCGCCGCGCACGGTGCTCACGCTCGGACGCGCCGTCTCGATCACCGACTACGAGAACTTCGCGAGCAGCTTCGCCGGCATCGCCAAGGCGCATGCCTTGTGGATTCCGCTCGGCCCAGGCCGCGGCGTGTTCGTCACGGTAGCCGGCGCCGGCGGCGCCGTGCTGTCGCCCGGCGATCCGACCTTCGCGAGCCTGACCGCCGCGTTGCAAACGTATGGCAACCCGCTCATCCCGATCACGGCGGTGAGCTACATCCAGACGCTGTTCAGATTCTCGGCCACGCTCGCCTACGATCCGGCCTACGACGCCCCGACTGTCGAGGCGACGGTGCGCGCAACATTGTCCGATGCCTTCGGCTTTTCGGCGCGCACATTCGGCCAGTCCGTCGGCATCGACGAGATCGCGTCGGTGATCCAGGGCGTACCGGGCATCGTCGCCACCAACGTCACCGGCCTCAAGCGCGGGGCTTCCACCGGCGGGGAAGCGGCGAGCCCGGCCGGCAACGCGAACGCCAAGGCCAGCCCCTACGCGGTCTACGTCGCGCTCGCCCGGCCGTTCGCGACGAGCGCGGACCGACTGTACGCGTCCCTGCCTGTGCCTAATTCGCAATCGCTGCCGCAACCGGCCGAGATCCTGGTCATCGATCCGGTCGTGGCCGACGTGCAACTGAGCAAGATGCCATGAGTGTCGACGGCCAAAAGCTCCTCGCCCTGATGCCGGCGCTCTATCGGTTGCGCGACGCCCAGGCGGCGCTGTCGGGCAATCTCCTGAGCGTCGCCGAGCAGGCGCAGCTCGCCTCGCTGCAGAGCCTCGCGGCGACACCGACGCAGATGCAGCAGGCGACGATCGACGCACTCACCGCCAAGGCGGCGCGCGGACCGCTGCAGTCCCTGCTCATGGTGCTGGCCGAGCAGATCGCCACAGTCGAACAGGATCTCGACCAACTGTACGACGATCAGTTCATCGAGACCTGCGCCCCTTGGGTCATTCCTTACATCGGCGATCTGGTCGGATACCAGCCGGTGCGCGGCATCCCGGCCGGAGTGGCGAGCCCGCGCGCCGAGGTAGCGAGCACGATCGCGCTGCGACGGCGCAAGGGCACCGTG
>NZ_JBAURI010000155.1:0-4968 GCF_049581145.1 Bradyrhizobium sp. | reverse complement strand
GCGAGGGCCGGCGCGTCGCGATAGTCTCCGGCGGCGAGCTCACGGTGACGGTGCACGGCCAGGGGCGCGGCGGCCCCAACCAGGAATATGCGCTGGCGCTGGCCGGCCTGCTCAGGGATACGCCCGATGTTTCCGCATTGGCAGGAGATACCGACGGCGCCGACGGCGGCGCCGGCTCCGCGACCGATCCGGCGGGGGCCGTGATCGATGCGGCGACGTTTGCGAAAATGACATCGCTCGGGCTCAACCCGAAAACCTATCTCGCCAACAACGACGCCTCCGCGTTCTTTGCCTTGACCGGCGATCTCCTGCAGACCGGCCCGACGCTGACCAATGTCAATGACATCCGGGTGATCCTGGTGGATTGATGTTGCACCAGTTGATCAGCGTCGACAGCCGTCATCACCCGCGCAGGCGGGTGATCCAGTATTCCAGAGACGGCGGAGATGAATCGAGAAGCCTCGGCGTCCTGGATCGCCCGGTCAAGCCTGGTCGAGCCGGGCGATGACGGCGGTTTGTTGTGGCGACGCCATGATTCCGGTCGGGGGCCGGTGGTTGTGGATTCCGCTTCTTACGTCGTGCGCGGAACGACACTTCCATCAAAACTCCTGCGCGATCGTGCTCAGCATCGCAAGCAGAGCTGCGCGGTTGGCGGGGCCGAGCAGCTCGTTCAGCCGCGCCTCGTGCTTGGTCGCGACCAGCTTCTTGGCCCGCGCCAGCACCGCGCGGCCCTTGTCGGTCAACTCGACGATGTGGGAGCGGCGGTCGTTGGTGGAGCGAATCCGCGCGCAGAGGTCGCGGCTCTCCAGGCCATCGAGCATCGCCACGAAATTCGGCCGCAGAATACCGAGCGTGGTGGCGATCTCGGTCTGGTTGCGGCCGGGATTCTTGTCGAGCAGAAGCAGCACCGAGAATTGCGCCGGGGTCAGCTGCAGCGGCGCGACGCAGCGCAAAAAATCCTCGAAAATCCGCAGCTGCGCCCGCTTCAGCGAGTAGCCGAGCAGCTCGGACAATTCGCCCATCTGCAGCGCGGCCGACTCGACGGCGACAGCCTTGTCGGCACCCTTGGCCGCCTCCTTGCGGAGCTTCCCGTTATCGGCCATAGCGGTCCTGGTCACACTCATCCGGACTGGCAGTCCCGCGACCGCGACAGCCGCGGCCGGCTTGAGATTATATTTGATAATTGTTATCCACCATATCAAATAACGGCGGCGCCATTCAACCGCCGTGGGACGGGCCGCCGGCCTCACGGCGTGTCGCGACCGGTCCGGTCTTTGAGGGGGAGCGTCCGCGCTTGAACACCACCATCATGCTGTTCCTGATCCAGGACGGCATCACCAATGGCGCGATCTACGCCCTGCTGGGGCTGGCGCTGGTGCTGGTATTCGCCGTGACGCGCGTGATCCTGATCCCGCAGGGCGAGTTCGTCACCTATGGCGCGCTGACCTATGCCTCGCTGTCCTCAGGGCAGATGCCGGGCACCGCGAAACTCGCGGTCGCGATGGGCGCCGCGGCGTTCGCCTTCGACCTGTTCGTGGCGCGCCGCGCGCTGCACCCACGGCGGATCGCCCGCGCCTTCGCGGTCGACATCGTGCTGCCCTGCATCGTTCTGGCGCTGACGCTCTCGCTGGCCGGCCGCCATCCGCCGGCCTCCCTCAGCATCACGCTGTCGCTCGCGATCGTGGCGATGATCGGGCTGTTTCTCTATCGGCTGGCATTTCAGCCGCTGGCGCACACCTCGGTGCTGGTGCTCCTGATCGCCTCCGTCGGCTGCCATCTGACACTGCAGGGCCTGGGGCTTCTGTTCTTCGGCGCCGAGGGGCAACGCGGCCCGGCCATCGCGGACACAGCGCTGACCATGGGCCCGCTGCGCTTCACCGGCCAGAGCCTTGCGGTCTATGCCATCACTGTCGCCTTCATCGCAGCGCTCTGGCTGTTCTTCGGGCTGTCGCTGTACGGCAAGGCGTTGCGCGCCACCGCCGTCAACCGGCTTGGCGCCCGGCTGGTCGGGATCCGCACCACGCTGTCGGGCCAGATCGCGTTCCTGCTCGCCTCGGTGATCGGCGCGCTGTCGGGCATCCTGATCGTGCCAATAACCACGCTGTACTACGACACCGGATTCCTGATCGGGCTGAAAGGTTTCATCGCCGCCATCATCGGCGGCCTCGTCAGCTATCCGCTGACCGCGATCGCGGCGCTGATGGTCGGCGTCGTCGAGGCCTTCTCATCGTTCTACGCCAGCAATTTCAAGGAGGTCATCGTCTTCACGCTGATCGTCCCGGTGCTGTTGCTGCGCTCGCTGGCCGCGCCTTCGGTCGAGGAAGAAAAGGACTGACGCGGTGACCGGGCACTTCCCCATGCTGCTGTTCGCGCTCGTGATGGCCGTGATCCCGTATCTGCCGGGCATGCCGCCGTTCTGGATCGTGCTGTTGGACAATATCGGCCTCTCGGCACTCGTGGCGATGGGGCTCGTGCTCCTGACCGGGGTCGGCGGCATGACCTCGTTCGGCCAGGCGGCGTTCTGCGGCTTCGGCGCCTACACCACCGCGCTGTTGAGCACGGCTTACGGCTTCTCGCCCTGGCTGACCCTGCCGCTGTCGCTCGTGGTCTCCGGCGCCGCCGCCGTCCTGCTCGGCCTCGTCACGGTGCGGCTCTCGGGCCACTATCTGCCGCTCGGCACCATCGCATGGGGCCTCGGCCTGTTCTATCTGTTCAGCAAGCTGGAATTGCTCGGCCGCAATGACGGCATCTCCGGCATTCCGCCGCTGTCGATCGGATCGCTCCGGATGAACGAGCCCGGCACCATCTATTACGCGATCTGGATCGCGGTGATTGTCTCGGCGCTGTTGACGATGAACCTGTTGGACTCCCGCACCGGCCGTGCCATCCGCGCGCTGCGGCGCGGGCACATCGCGGCGGAAGCCTTCGGTATCGAGACGCCGCGCACCAAGCTGCTGGTCTTCATCCATGCCGCGGTGCTGGCGGGATTGTCGGGCTGGCTTTACGCGCATTTCGAACGCGCCGTCAATCCGACGCCGTTCGGCGCAGAGGCCGGCATCGAATATCTGTTCATCGCGGTGGTCGGCGGCGCCGGCTATGTCTGGGGCGGCGTGCTCGGCGCCGCCATCGTCGTCGTGCTGAAGGAAATCCTGCAGAGCTATCTGCCGCTGCTGCTGCATGGCGAGGGCCAGCTCGAGACCATCGTGTTCGGCATCCTGCTGGTCGCCTTGCTGCAGCTAGCGCCGACCGGGGTCTGGCCGTGGCTGATGTCACGGCTGCCGTTCAAGCCGAAGCGCGCGCGCCTGGACATGACGCTGATGCTTCCCGCGCGGGCGCGGACGGCGGCCACGCCGAACGTGCTGCTGCACATCGACAATGCGCGAAAGCAGTTCGGCGGCGTGATTGCGGTCAACGACGTCTCCTTCGACGTTCAGACCCGCGAGATCGTGGCGCTGATCGGCCCGAACGGCGCCGGCAAGAGCACGACCTTCAACCTCATCACCGGCGTGCTGCCGGCGACCAGCGGCACCGTCTCGGTGCTCGGCAAGCCGATCCATCACGCGCCGCCGCAGGAGGTGGTGAAGCTCGGCATCTCCAGAACCTTTCAGCACGTCAAACTGGTGCCCGACATGAGCGTACTGGAGAACGTCGCGATCGGCGCGCATCTGCGCGGACGGGCCGGTGCGCTCGCCAGCATGTTCCGGCTCGATCGTTCTGACGAGGCCCGGCTGCTCGCGGAAGCGGCGCGCCAGATCAAACGGGTCGGCCTCGCCGACCAGATCGACCAGCCGGCCGGCTCGCTTTCGCTCGGCCAGCAGCGCATCGTCGAGATCGCGCGCGCGCTCTGCGTCGACCCGATGCTGCTGCTGCTCGACGAGCCGGCCGCAGGGCTGCGGCATCTGGAAAAGCAGCGACTGGCCACGCTGCTGCGACAATTGCGCGACGGCGGCATGTCGGTGCTGCTGGTCGAGCACGACATGGGTTTCGTGATGGATCTGGCCGACCGCGTCGTGGTGCTCGATTTCGGCACCAAGATCGCCGAAGGGCCGCCCGCGGCGATCAAGACCAATCCCGAGGTGATCAGGGCCTATCTCGGAGCGACCGCATGAGCGCGCTCCTGACCGTCTCGGACGTGCATGTCGCCTATGGCAAGGTCGAGGCGGTGCGCGCGGTGTCGCTTGACGTGGCCGACAACGAGATCGTCACCATCATTGGCGCCAACGGCGCCGGCAAGACCACGCTGCTGAACGCCGTCATGGGCATCCTGCCGCTGAAGGGCCGGGTCGCCTTTGCCGGCGAGGATCTCGGCCGCCTCGAGATCGAGGACCGCGTCGCCGCCGGCCTGAGCCTGGTGCCCGAGCATCGCGAATTGTTCGCCAGCATGAACATCGAGGACAATCTGCAGCTCGGCGCCTTCCGCGTCGGCAGGGCGCGGGCCGCGACCTCCTTCGAACGGGTCTACACGCTGTTTCCACGGCTGAAGGAGCGCCGCAAGCAGCTCGCCGGAACGCTATCTGGCGGCGAGCAGCAGATGCTGGCGATGGGCCGCGCGCTGATGGGCGCGCCGAAACTGCTGATGCTGGACGAGCCGAGCCTGGGGCTGGCCCCGATCATTGTCGCCGACATCTTCCGGACGGTCGGCGAACTGCGCAGGGCCGGCGTCTCGGTGCTGCTGGTCGAGCAGAATGCGCAGGCCGCGCTCGCCATCGCAGACCGCGCCTACGTCATGGAGCTCGGCGAATTCGTGCTGAGCGGCACGGCCAAGGACATCGCCGCCGACCAGCGCGTCGCCGCGAGCTATCTGGGCTTCACGCATGAGGACGAAAGCGCGGTTTGAGCCCTGCTCCTGGCTCCCTGCCCTCTGCCGTCGAGAAGCCGCTGCCCGATCGAAACACGTCCGCTGATGAGCGCTGCATGGGCGGGCTCACAACAGACAAAATTCCTGACCGCACGCACATCGCACCTTGG
>NZ_JBAURI010000154.1:0-2672 GCF_049581145.1 Bradyrhizobium sp. | reverse complement strand
GCATTATTCTATCTACCAATGCGCACACGAGGCTGCGGATGCATCGGGCATCCGGCATCCCCCACGCCCTCTCTCCTTCGAGGGCATGAGATTTCGGCATCACTTCGGGCGCATCGCGCCGCGAGAGTGCGAAGGCGTGTCTTGATGACGTGCTGTCTTGAAAAATCAATTCGTGATGCGAAGTCGGGGGCTCGCGTGTCCCTCCGTCAGCATCAGCCCCGCATGCGCCGACGATCCTGGGGCAGGCGTGGCGCCAACACCATCACCGTCGTCCCGGCCTTGAACCGATCACCGCCTCGCCGCCTTGCGCCGGCGTGAGTGACCTCTCGCCGGCCAGACCAGCGCTCCCATGACATCATCCCAGCGGCTTCAATCCGGCTTCGATCTCGGCGCGGCGCGGTTCCAAAAATGGCGGCAGCGCCAGTTTTTCGCCAAGGCTTTCCATCGGCTCGTCGGTGGCAAAGCCGGGACCGTCGGTGGCGATCTCGAACAGGATGCCATTCGGCTCGCGGAAATAAAGGCTGCGGAAATAGAACCGGTTGATCTCGCCGGAGTTGCGCATGCCGAGCTCATTCAGCCGCCGGGCCCAGGCGTGATACTGCGCCTCGTCGGGGGTGCGGAAAGCGACGTGATGCACGCCGCCGGCGCCCTGTTGCGCGATCGGCAAATCCTTATCCTGGATCACATGCAGTTCGGCGGCCAATCCCCCCTCGCCCATCGCAAACACATGAATGCGCGCATCGGCGTCCGGAGCGGCATAGTCGCGCGCGCGGCGCATGTTCATCGCGCCGACCAGAACCTGCTCGGTGCGCACGAGATCCTGCACGTTCAGGACGATCGGCCCAAGGCCGCGAATCTGGTGCTCCGCCGGCACCGCGCTGCCATCCCAAGGCGAAGCCGGGCCGATCCCGCCATCATCGACCAGCACCAGCCGCTGGCCCTCGCCATCCTCGAACGGCAGCGTCAGGCGACCGTCGACCTCGGTGACATCCCCGGTCGGGCCGCCGGCATGCCGCAGCCGATCGCGCCAATAGACGAGGCTCCGTTCGCCGGCGACGCGCAGGCCGGTGCGCGAGATCGAATTGCTGCCGCGCCGCTCGGGAGCAATCGGAAAATCGAAGAAGGTCAGGTCGGTGCCCGGATTGGCTTTGCCGTCGGCATAGAACAGGTGATAGGCGCTGACGTCGTCCTGATTGACGGTCTTCTTGACCAGGCGCATGCCGAGCAGGCCGCTGTAGAATGCCAGATTCTCGCGTGGTTTCGCCGAAATCGCCGTGAGATGATGAATTCCGGTGAGTTGCATGGCATGAGCCTTTCGAGCACGTCGCGGAGAAATGAAGCCCTGCGACACTTGGCCGTCACCGGCGATCATGTAGGATGCGGCGTCGGGACCTGCTAGTGAAGCGCGCCGGCTGGTGAAGACCAGTGGGCGGTATCGTCCTGACGCGTGAGAGCGCGATCTCTCGACAAGCCATCCTCTCGACAAGCCGTCGTCCGACATGTTCAGACCAGCCTTGCCTGTCGTCGCCGTGCTGCTGGCGCTGTGTGGCCCGGCCGCCCGGTGCGCCGCCGAAACGCCCGCCGCCGTCGATCTGCGCATCCTCGCGATCAACGATTTTCACGGCTATCTGCGCCCGCCTGCCGGCGGCATCAGGATCGCCGATCCCGCCGACAAGACCAGGAAGATCGCGGTGCCGGCCGGCGGTTCGGAGACCATGGCGAGCGTCGTGAAGGCGCTTCGCGAAAACCACAGGAACACGATCTTCGTCGCGGCCGGCGACCTGATCGGCGCCAGCCCGTTCTTGTCGGCGATGTTCCACGACGAGCCGACCATCGAGTCGCTCTCCATGATGGGGCTCGAAATCTCCTCGGTCGGCAATCACGAGTTCGACGAGGGCAAGGACGAGCTGCTGCGGATGCAGAATGGCGGCTGCCATCCGACCGACCGCTGCTTGGGGCCGCACCCGTTCACGGGCGCCAAATTCCATTATCTGGCCGCCTCCACCATCGACAAGGCGACCGGCAAGACGCTGTTTCCGCCTTACGAAATCAGGACGTTCGACGGCGTTCCCATCGCCTTCATCGGGCTGGCCTTGAAGGGCACGCCGCAGATCATCTCGCCGTCCGCCGCGGCCGGCCTCGAATTCCGCGACGAGGCCGAGACCGTGAATGCGCTGGTGCCGGAACTGAAGGCGCAGGGTGTCGAGGCGATCGTGGTCCTGATCCATGAGGGCGGCGTTCCGGCCGGCGATTACAACGAGTGTCCGGGCATCTCCGGACCGATCGTCGATATCGTGAAGAAGTTCGACCGTGCGGTCGACGTGGTCATCTCCGGCCACACCCATCAGGCCTATGTCTGCGAGATCGACGGCCGGCTCGTCACCTCCGCCGACAAGTTCGGCACCCTCGTCACCGCGATCGATCTCAAGCTCGACCCGGCGACGCACGACGTCGTCAGCGCCAAGGCCGACAATGTCATCGTCCGGGTCGGCGCCTCGCCGAAGGACCCGGAGCAGACCGCGCTGCTGGCGGCCTACGACAAGGTTGCTTCTCCGATCGCCAACCGCCGCGCCGGCGCGGTCACGGACACGCTGTCGCGCGTCCCCAACGATGCCGGCGAAAGCGCGCTCGGCGACGTCATCGCCGATGCCCAGTTGGCCGCGACCCGGCGC
>NZ_JBAURI010000153.1:0-8494 GCF_049581145.1 Bradyrhizobium sp. | reverse complement strand
CGGTCGGATTGTCGAGAGCCGAATTGACCTTGTTGCCGGTGGCGAGGTCATTCTGGGTGGTCGCGAGCAGCGAGGCGGTGGACTGCAGCGAGAGAAGATTCTGGCGGACTGACGCCGAGAGAACGATGCCTGACATGTTTGGTTATCCTTCTGGATGAACAGGTTTGATACTTCGCCGCACATTTCTGTCGACGACGCATGAGACTGTTCCTCCAGGCACTACCCGTTGGTTAAATCGACCCCGGTAGATGTACACAGAACGGCGGGCCGGCGTTGTTAATACTAACCGCACGCTAATCGCATGGCCCGGATCGCGAGAAATCGCTGATTACTCTGGCCTTTTCTGGATTTTTCCCAGACCGTTCCCGGGTTTCGGCCACGGAAATCGGGGCTCGCGAGCCGCCTTGCATCGTCCGAGATGCCTGATGCGGCGCTTTCGCGCGAATACCTTAGTCGTTCGCTAACCAAGCAGCGGAGCTGTCTCGGGCAGAAGGATGTCGATCCGCAGCTCATCGCAGGCATCGCGCAGCACTACGATACGGCCGCCGGATCGCCGCACGAAGCCGTCGGCCATATTGAGCTCTACTCTATCGATATGTTCCCCGATCGCATGGCCGCAAGCATGCATCGCGATCACGACATCGGCGGCGGTGATGCAGCCGCCACTTGCGCGCAAGGGGCGCGCGGCGGCCTGAAACGTGAATCTGCCGCCTCCTGGCATGGCGTTACGGACGGCGATCGCAAGGCTCAAGATCGCCGCCATCAGCGCGCCGGAATCGGCCCACGCGGTGGGCACGTCGCCGGCCGGCATCAAGACAATCTCGATCTGGCCGCCGAGCGTCGACCGAAGCAGACGGCACGCTTCGACCAGCAGCGCGTTGACGTCGACGTCGTGCGGACAGGAAGGCCGGCCGCGCGCAAAGGCCAGAAGCTGCGACGTCAGCGCCGCGCCGCGCGACGCCGCGTCTTCAATCAGCCGTGCAATGGCCGCGAGTTCGGGACGCCCGGTCACGGCCTCTGCCAGAATTTCGATAGTGCCTGTGATCACCGTGAGTACATTGTTGAAATCGTGAAGCATGCCGCCGACGAGTTCGCCCATCAGCGCGGCTCTTTGTAATTCATCCTGGCGCGCTTCGATCGCCCCCGACGGCAGGTCTCGTTCATGCATCTCGTCTAGTTGCGAGGCCGCCTGTTCTGCTTGCAGCCCACCCTCGATCGCGCTCAGGACTGTCACCTCATGGGAATGGCGCTGGGGAAGCGCGCACGCGCTTCCGACAGACATTCGTTGATCACCGTCAACAACGCCACCGGTGTAAACGGCTTGCGCAGGCAGCGCGATGCACCGAGTTCGAGCGCCATCCGCAGGAAATCGGGCGCCGGCGAATTGAGGTTGGCGAAAGCGTAACCGGACATCGCAATTAACGGAACGGTCGGGGCGCGCTCGTGAAATATCCTGATCGATTCGAAGCCGCGCATATGCGGCATGAAGATATCGATGATCATCAGATCGAACGCGCCGCCTTCGAGCGCCCGAAGCCCGGCCTCGCCGCCATCCGCGATGGTGACGCGAAAATTGTGACGTTCCAGGTAGACCTCGATGGCCATGCAGACCATCGGATCGTCGTCCACGACCAGGACTCGCGCCATGTCGTCGTCCCGTCGCGGCTGAACATCCTGTTTCATATGTTCGATGATCCCTGAGTTATATTGCACGCGCGTCTCCCCTGATTGAATTGCGAATTCCTCCGCGACGCGTTTCGCCCGCGCGGCCGATAGCTCCGCCCATCAACGCGGGCCGTCCTGTCCTTGCTGCGACCATCGCGACCTCCGCTGGCCCGGTCGTCCTGGCTAACGGCCAAGGGCGTGCCCGATCATGTTGCCCGCCAATCGCGGTCGGCCCTGCGGTTCGACCAGCGCATCGACGACCGCACCCAGAGCGGCGACATATCTCCGGTGTGGGTCGGCCTCCGACAGGCATTGGTCGATCACGGCAAGCAAGGTCGCGGGCTTGAACGGCTTCCGCAGGCAGCGCGTCGCGCCAAGCCTCGAAGCCAGCCGCAGGAAATCGGGTCCAAACGATTCCGGGTCGAGAAAAGCGCTGCCGGAAATCGCGATCAAGGGCAGGGTCGGGGCGCGGCGGTGCAACACCCTGATCGACTCGAAGCCCGGCATATCGGGCATCACGACGTCGACAATCATCAGCTCGAAGGTCCCGTTATCGAGCGCCGCGAGGCCATCATTGCCGCCGTCGGCAATTGAAACCCGATAGCCGTGATGCATGAGCCAGGCGCGGATCGCCTCGCAGACGGGTGGATCGTTATCGACAACCAGAATGCGGTGCATCGCAGCCGTCCCAGTTTTCCTCGCTATCAACCGGCTTCAAAGGGCCTGCTGGACCTTCTCCACAGCGAATCACAGCCTGATTCCTTATTTCCGCCGTAAATTCAGCGGGTGTCTGCCCCCCAGCGTGTATAAGAATTCAGTTATGACCTAACCGCTGACGCACCATTTGGCCGGTGATGAGGGGCCGCAATCACGCTGCTATGACTACCCGCTAAACGCGAATTCACCATAGAATACATCTTCAGGGGAGAGCCTCAACCGACGTCAGTTCATCTGAACCCCGGCCTCGTTCGGCAGGAGCGGCCATGTCTTCAGTTCACCGCCCGCCCAATCAATTGCTGCAAAGGCTGCCGGCGGCGGACTTCGAGGCGCTGCGACCGCATCTCAAGCTGATCGAGATGGCCCGAGACGCCGTATTGACTGAAACGGGTGCAGCGCTCAACCAAGTCTACATTCCCCATGCGGGCGTCGTTTCCATCGTGGTCGGCCTCTCCGAAGGGCAAATGGTCGCAGCGGCGCTGGTCGGCCGCGACACCATTGTCGGCTCCGCGGAATTGCTTGGCGACGGTATATCGCTGAGCGACGCGGTCGTCCTATCTCCCGGCGCTGCCTCGACCATCGATCTCACCGACTTCAGGACGATCGCCGCGCAAAGCGCCGTGTTCCGGAACCTGCTCGCCCGCCATCAGCAGGCGGTGTTCCTGCAGGCTCAGCAAACCGCCGCATGCAACGCGTCGCACTCGGTCGAAGCGCGTCTCGCGCGCTGGCTGCTGCTCGCACATGATCTATCCGATGGTAGGATGCTGCCGATGACTCAAGGCCTTCTCGCGCGAATGATCGGCGTCCAACGCAACGCGATTTCGATCGTCGCAAGCGCACTCCAACAAGGCGGTATCATCAGCTATAGCCGCGGACAGATCGAAGTTACGAACATGGAGGCGCTGCGACGGACGGCTTGCGAGTGCTATGCTGCCATCAAGACGCGGCACGAGCAATTGCTCGGGGAACCGGATTGACGATGTCCGCGCTACCGAGTCCACCACATATCTGCACGCTAGCGCGCATAGGTGGCCATGCAGACCAAACGACATTGCCTGGATCAAACGTTGGCTGATGAGTCTAACTGCTAATTCTGCTTGCCAACAAAATATCCGAAGCTCATGCTCAACCGCTGGTTGGCGTGCATTGAATGCTGGCGACCCAGAGACCTGTTTTGCCCTACGGCAGGAGACGGCTTTGGACTCGATTTATCGTTCACCAAATGGATTTTTGTCGGCGCTGTCGGCGGATGATTTCGAACTGATCCGCCCGCATTTGAGAACCGTCGACATGGTTCAGGAATCCGTCCTGATCGGGGTCGGAGAAACGCTGAAACGCGCGTACATGCCTCACCGGGGCGTGATTTCTCTCGTCGTCAACATGACCAAGGGGGAGCACGTTCAGGTCGCAATGATCGGCCGCGACAGCATTTTCGGATCCTTCTCCGCGATCGGCGACGCGATCGCATTCAATAGCGCCATCGTGCTGGTCGCCGGGCCGGCCTCGACCATCGACCTCGACCGGCTGCGCGCCGCGGCCGATCAAAGCGTGACGCTGCGCTCGCTGCTCGCGCGGCACGGACTGGCGGTCTATGTCCAGGTCCAGCAGACCGCCGGTTGCAACGCCGCGCACACGGTGGAATCCAGGTTTGCGCGCTGCCTGCTGCAGACCCACGACTTTTCCCAGGGCTGCAAGCTCGTCCTGACGCAGGAATCGATGGCGCAGATGATCGGCGCGCGGCGCAACAGCGTGTCGCTGGTCGCCAGCACGCTGCAGCAGGCGAACGTGATCCAGTACAGCCGCGGCCATATCGAGATCACCGACTTCGACGGTCTCAGCAAGGCTGCGTGCGAGTGTTACGCATCGGTCAAGACGCAATATGAGCGGCTGGTCCGCCCTCGTCGCGTCGCCGAAGAGCAGCCGCGCGGGCGCGCCGGCTGACGCGCTTCCGGGCGAAACATCCGCGCGCTTCGACGGCGAGGTCCACGCCGCTTCGCTCCAAGATGCGCATCAGGAGATGCGTCAAACGGAAGAGCCGGAACTGCCGTTCCGGCATGGGCGGGATCGGAAACGGCGTGTGCATCGGCGCAGCAACAACCTTCCTGGTCCGCAACCGTATAACTACGGGCGCCGCACGCGCGATATTTATTCAATCCGGAATTAACGCGCTGTTCAAAGACCGCTGCTAATGCTCACGATGCTGACCAGCGCGAGTTCCACAAAGCTTCGAATCATTTCGTATGCTGCGAATATCACGCCCGTGATCGGCTGTTTGGAACCGTGCGGAGTTGAAGACATGGCCTTTGATTTATCGATGCCCATCCTGGTGGTCGATGACTACAGCACCATGATCCGGATTATCCGCAATCTGCTGAAGCAGCTCGGCTTCGACAATGTCGATGACGCCAGCGACGGATCAGCCGCGCTCGCCAAGATGCAGGTCAAGAAATACGGCCTGGTGATCTCCGACTGGAACATGGAACCGATGACCGGGTACGACCTGCTGCGTGAAGTCCGCGCGAGCCCGGAGCTTTCCAAGACGCCGTTCATCATGATCACCGCCGAATCGAAAACCGAAAACGTCATCGCCGCGAAAAAGGCCGGCGTCAGCAACTACATCGTCAAGCCGTTCAACGCCGCGACGCTGAAGACCAAGATGGAAGCGGTGTTTGGCCCGGACGAGTAACGGGCAGCCAACGGCCTTCCGAGCCCGGACAAATCTCACTGGCAAAAGCCCTCCGTCCCGGTCTCCGCCGCGCCCGGCGGTCGTGTCGATTCGAGCCCCCTCAACGCCAATGATCGCGCGCGTTCCCGTATTTGTACGGGAATGAAAATTTACGCAGGGGTAGAGGCTCATTCCCTAAAACAGCAGAGGCGGATTGAGCGGGCGGCCAAACGCTTCGGGCCCGCAACGGGAAAAATAAAATGCACAATGAGCTGCTCGTCATCGATGATGCCGACCTGCATTTGTCGATTCTCTGCAAGATAGCCCAGCAAGTCGGATTCACGACCACCGGCGCCCACTCCGTCGCCGAGGCGACCGAATTGCTGCGTGAGCGGACTTTCGACTGCGTCACCCTCGACCTGTCGCTCGGCGACCAATCGGGCATCGAGATCCTCAAGCTGCTCTCCGAAATGAAATCGCGGATCCCGGTCATCGTCATCAGCGCCTCGGGCGACGAGGTGCGCGAGGAAACGGTTCGCATCGGCAATTTTCTCAACCTCAATGTCCGCGTGCCGATTCCCAAGCCGATCCACCTCGCCGCCCTGCGCAAGGCCTTGACGCAGGTCGCCGTCGAGACGGAACGGCAAAAACTCGCCACCGTTGCGGATTGATCGAACATGAAAGCCCATTCCGGACGCTCGCTCGGTGCTCTCATCGCCATCACCGCGGCCCTGATCGCTACGATCATCGGCACCAACATGATCGCTGTCCGGCATTTGCGCGAGAGCACGCTGCAGACCGGGGAGGCCAATCTCAACCGTTACAGTCTTACGCTGGCGGAGAACGCCAACCGCTCGTTTCAATCGCTCGATCTCATCCTGTTGAGCGTCGGCGACTACCTCAAGCGCGAGGGCGCGGTCGACGCCGCGTCCTATCGGCGCATTGCCTCCGATCAGAAGATCCACCTCCTGCTGAAGGAAAAATTCGCCGGCCTTCCCGAGGTCGATGCCATCACCCTGATCGATGCCGGCGGCCAGCTCCTCAACTTCTCGCGCTACTGGCCAATTCCGGACGTCAACATCTCCGATCGCGACTACTTCAAGGCGCTGACGTCGGATGACACTCTCAACTTGTTCATCGGCGAGCCGGTCAAGAACCGCGGCGACGGATCCTGGACCATCTACGTCGCGCACCGGCTGAACGATGCCGACGGCAAATTCATGG
The DNA here is from genome assembly GCF_049581145.1 of Bradyrhizobium sp. GTDB lineage: Bacteria > Pseudomonadota > Alphaproteobacteria > Rhizobiales > Xanthobacteraceae > Bradyrhizobium. The sequence goes on along the minus strand of NZ_JBAURI010000153.1, from coordinate 2,223 downwards.
GCCTCGTGCTCGGTGCGATGTCCCTTCAATACCTCGAAAACTTCTTCGGCTCGACCTCGCTCGGCCTCAACGCCACGATCTCGCTGACCCGCGAGGACGGCGTGCTGCTGGCGCACTTCCCGCCGACCGACGACATCGGCATGCCGGCCTCCGGCGACGGAAAGCGCGCGCTGGCCAACGGCGGCATCCTGCGCGAGGCGAGCGCCGACGGGCACATCAATCTGGACGCGGCCACGATGCTGCCGAACTACCCTGCGCTGGTGACGGTCTCGCAGAGCGAGTACAGCGCGCTGGGCAGCTGGCGCGCCATGACCACGCTGCTTAGCACCATGTCGCTGATCTCCGCGGTCGTTGTGGTGTTCGCCGCCTTCATGATCGCGCGCTGGTGGAACAAGCAGGAACATCTGATACACGCGGCCGAGGCGGCCAACGCTGCGAAATCGACCTTCGTCGCGATGATGAGCCATGAGATCCGCACGCCGATGAACGCGGTACTCGGGCTCGCCACCACGCTGCTTGAGACCAATCTCGATATCGAGCAGCGCCGCTCCGTGCTCGCGATCCACAATGCGGGCGACAGCCTGCTTGAGATCCTCAACGACATCCTGGACTTCTCCAAGCTGGAATCCGGTCAGTTGTCGCTCGAGGACATCGCATTTTCGGCCGAGGCGCTGGTGTACAACACAATCAGCATCATCGGACCCCGCGCACAGGCAAAGGACCTCACGATCCGCAGCACAGGCGATTCGGCGCTGCCGCCGGCGCTGGTCGGCGACGCGGGACGCGTCCGCCAGGTCCTGCTCAATCTGGTGTCGAACGCCGTCAAATTCACCGCGGCCGGCGAGATCGTGATCCGAACGCGCTGCATCGCGCGCGACGATCAGCAGGCCACCGTGGAATGGTCCGTGAGCGACACCGGAATGGGAATCGCCCAGGACAAGATCGGTTCGCTGTTTGCGGACTTCGTGCAGGCCGACAACTCGATCAGCCGCCGCTTCGGCGGCTCCGGTCTCGGCCTCGCCATCTGCAAGCGCCTGGTCGAGCAGATGGGCGGCGAGATCCATGCAAGCTCGAAGCTCGGAGAAGGCTCCACCTTCAGCTTCACGCTGACGCTGCCGGTGGCGGAGGCCGTCGCGCCTCAGGAGCAGAACGAGGAAACCGTCTACGCCGCCTTGGTGGCCAGGATCGCCGGGTACCGCCGGCCGCTGCGCGTACTGGTGGTCGACGACAATCCGACCAATCGCCTGGTGGCCAGCAAGATGCTGAAGGACTTCGAGATTCAGACCGACACCGCCTGCGACGGCGCCGAGGCGGTGACCGCGGCCAACCGCTTCAACTACGATCTCATCCTGATGGACGTGCGGATGCCGGAGATGGATGGCTTCCAGGCGACGCGGATCATCCGCTCGCGCCGCGAGCGGATGGCGACGGTGCCGATCATCGCCTTCACCGCCAACGCGTTTCCAGAAGACATCAAGGCCTGCAGCGAAGCTGGCATGAACGATTTCGTCGTCAAGCCCGCGCGCAAGAAAGCGCTGGTCGAGGCGATCCTGCGCGTGCTGCCGGCGCCCGGAGCCGCAATCGAGCAGCTCTCCGAATGCCCATCACCGCCGCTCGCGGCGCCGGTCCCGGTCACGGCCAGCGAGGACCCGGCGTTCGAAGCCACGGCCTTCGACGAACTGGCGAAGGAGATCGGCGAAGACGCCGCATCGGAGATCCGCGCCGTGTTCATCGGCGAAACCGATACCCGGCTGACATCGCTGCGGCAGCTTTCGATCGAGCTGCACCGGACCAAGATCAGCCGCGAAGCGCACTCGCTGAAGAGCGCGGCCGGGACATTCGGCTATCGCCGGCTCGCAAACCTCGCGCTGCGTCTCGAGAAGAATGCGGTGCGCCTGACCGAGAGCGAGTACCGCGCTTTGCTCGAAGGCATCGAGGCGGCCTACGCAGCCGCGCGGGAAGAGGACGTCCGCGAGCCGCAGCACGGCCGCACGTTCGCGTCGGACTGAAGCGCCGGCGCGCTCGGACGACTCGAAGGCGACCCGCCGGAACGAAAAGGCCTCGACCGCTCGAGGTGACGGAGAGCTTTCCGGGTCGTGCGAAAGCTCCGATCTCGCTGATCCAACCGTGTTTCTACGGTTTTCGATTTTCATACACGGCTAACGTTGAGCGGCGATAGTCTCCGAAAGCACAGGAGAGCTGCTTCATGTTTACGTATGAAAC
>NZ_JBAURI010000152.1:0-10305 GCF_049581145.1 Bradyrhizobium sp. | reverse complement strand
CTCTTGGGATTTTGCCGGATGGCACGTGCGAGCCATTCCACCGCGTGATCGTAATGCCCGGTGTGAAGCGACAATAGTCCCATCAGCTGCAGGCTGTCCGGGTGTCCCGCATCGATCGCCAGCGCCTGTTCGCAGAACCGCTGCGCGTCCAGAAGCCGCCCGGCCTGCAAATGCAGCAAGCCGGTCTCACGAAGCGCATCGGGCGTGCTCGGCGCCGCCGGCCCGGGATCTGCCCCGGTCCTGTTGGCGGCCGGCTCGGGTTCGTGACGGCTCATCGGCGGCGTTTCAAGATGGCGTGAAGGGCAACTGGTAGGCGATTCGACCTTCGTCAGAAAGCGGCCCGTCCGCCGGTGGTTCTCCGCGGTCGGCTCGACAGTCAATCTCGCGCCTTCGTGCAGCGCAGCAAAGCCGGCCTGTTTTCGATGCGCCGCGAACACGCAGGGGCGGAGAACAAGAGCAGCGGAAAACCGTCCGCAGGTCGAACAGCATCCCCCTACAAGGATGAAACGAAAGCGGGCATGCTTGTCCGACAAGGCCGGTCGGCGCTGCAATCGACGGCGGAAAAAAATACGGAGGAAACGATGACCACGGACGCATCCGTCAAGGCGCGCGCGGCTGCCATTCTCGCCCGCCTCGATCGACTTCCCGGCACGCCGCAGGTGTGGCGGCTGATTGCGCTGCTCTCGCTTGGCGGCATGTTCGAGCTCTACGATCTGTTCATGACCGCCTACGTCGTTCCCGGCCTGATGAAGGAAGGCTTGCTCACCAACGCGGCGGTCAGCATCTTCGCCGGGCCGGCCCTGTTCGTCGCCGCGACCTTCACCGGCTTGTTCATTGGCACCTTGTTCTTTGGCTACGCCGCCGACAGATACGGGCGGCGAACCATCTTCACCTATTCGATGCTCTGGTACAGCGCGGCAACGCTGGTCATGGCGCTGCAGAACAGTGGTCTTGGCGTCAGCCTCTGGCGACTGATCGCCGGCATCGGCATCGGCGTGGAACTGGTCACGATCGACACCTATCTCTCGGAGCTCGTGCCCAAATCGATGCGCGGTCGCGCGTTCGCCTTTAACCAGGCGGTTCAGTTTTCGGTGGTGCCGATCGTGGCGTTTGTCGCCTACAGGCTGGTGCCGATCAGCCCGTTCGGGTTTGAGGGCTGGCGCTGGGTGGTCCTGCTCGGCTCGACAGGCGCGCTTTTCGTCTGGTTCATTCGTCGTGGGATACCGGAAAGCCCGCGCTGGCTCATCAACCAGGGACGGCTCGACGAGGCCGAGGCGGTGACCGCGTCGATCGAGGCGAAGGTGCTCGCCGATCTCGGCGGCAAATCGTTGCCGGTGCCGGACAGCCATGCGGTGGAAGAAGCGCAACCCGTGGGCCGCCTAGCCGAGATATTCGAGTCCCGTTATCGGGGCCGGACCATCATGTTGATGATCTTCCAATTCTTCCAGACCTTCGGCTTCTATGGTTTCGCCGCCTGGGTCCCGACATTGATCGCCCAGCAGACCGGCATCAATCTCGGCGCGAGCCTGCTCTATTCATTCATCATCGCCATCGCCAATCCTTTCGGGCCGCTGCTGGCCATGAGCTTCGCCGACCGGTTCGAGCGGAAATGGCAATTGGTCGGCGCCGCCGGCTGCATCGGGATCTTCGGCATGTTGTTCTCGTTTCAGAACACGATGCCGTTGCTGATCCTGTGTGGCGTGCTGATCACGCTGTCGAACAACGTGCTGTCTTACTCATTCCATAATTATCAGGCCGAACTGTTTCCGGCCCGGGTCCGCGCCCGCGCGGTCGGCTTCACCTACTCGCTCAGCCGGATCAGCGCGGTATTTGCGAGCTTCATCATCGGCTTCTTCCTGCAGACCGCGGGCACCAAGGGTGTCTTTGGTCTGATCGCCGTCGCGATGCTGATCGTGGTCATCTCGATCGGCGGGTGGGGCCCGCGCACGCTGGATCGTGAGCTCGAGGAGATCTCGCGATAGCCGGACTCAAGGAGCGGTCTCCATGGGTGCTGAAGACGGGATGAGTAGCACATCCTGGTGCCGGGCGGCGTGCGCGACCTGCACAGCGGTCAGCAATTCGTGCCGCTGCTGGACTTGCAGCTGCGCCGGAACGAGTAGGCCGTGAGGCGTCAGGACGGATCAACCCCGCCCGCGATAGGGCGCGACCCCCTGCTCCGGGAGCCAGAGACCCTTGGGCAGTTTGCCGGTCTGCCAGAACACGTCGATCGGAATGCCGCCGCGCGGGTACCAGTAGCCGCCGATCCGCAGGAATTTCGGCTTGACCTCGGCGGCCAGCCGCTTGCCGATCATGACGGTGCAGTCCTCATGGAATGCGCCGTGGTTGCGGAAGCTCGCCACATAGAGCTTGAGGGATTTGGACTCCAGCAGCCATTGGCCCGGCACGTAGTCGATCACCAGATGGGCGAAGTCCGGCTGTCCCGTGACCGGGCAGATCGAGGTGAATTCGGGCACGGCGAAGCGCACCAGATAGTCGGTGTCGTTTTGCGGGTTGGGGACGCAATCGATCTGCGCCTGGTCGGGTGTCTGGGGCCATTCCACGGCCCGGCCAAGCTGCAGCGGCGGCACATGTGCCGATTTATTGGGCTTTTTAGGCATGATCCCCTCTTGAGGCCAGCGTCTTAGCCAATCATGACCGCGTCGTCCATGAGCGCTCCTCAGGCGACCTTTTCCGCCCCGATGGGTTGCGCTAGAAGCGGCGCCACGCCGTCTTACCCCTTTCATTTTTCAAGGAGGCAACCCATGACCGCCATCGTCGACATCATCGGCCGGGAGATTCTCGATAGCCGCGGCAATCCGACCGTCGAGGTCGACGTCATCCTGGAGGACGGCTCGATGGGTCGCGCGGCCGTGCCGTCGGGCGCCTCCACCGGCAAACATGAAGCCGTGGAACTGCGCGACGGCGACAAAGGACGCTATCTCGGCAAGGGCGTCACCAAGGCTGTCGATGCCGTGAATGGCGAGATTTACGAGGCCCTCAGCGACGTGGAGGTCGAGGACCAGGTCCAGATCGACCAGATGATGATCGATCTCGACGGCACGCCGAACAAGAGCCGGCTCGGGGCCAATGCGATCCTTGGCGTGTCGCTCGCCTGCGCCAAGGCTGCCGCCGAATCCTTCGACATGCCGCTTTATCGTTATGTCGGGGGAACCTCGGCGCGGACCCTGCCAGTGCCGATGATGAACATCATCAATGGCGGGGTGCATGCCGACAATCCGATCGACTTCCAGGAATTCATGATCATGCCGGTCGGCGCCAAGACCTTTGCCGAGGGTTTGCGCTGCGGATCGGAAATCTTCCACACGCTGCGGGCGGAACTGAAAAAGGCCGGCCATAACACCAATGTCGGCGACGAGGGCGGCTTCGCGCCGAACCTGCCGTCGGCGGATGCCGCGCTCGAATTCGTGATGAACGCGATCGGCAAGGCAGGCTACAGGGCCGGGGATGACGTGATGCTGGCGGTGGACTGCGCGGCGAGCGAATTTTTCAAGGACGGCAATTACGTTTATGGCGGCGAGAACAAGATCCGCTCGCGTTCCGAACAGGCGAGATACCTCGCCGATCTGGCCTCGCGCTATCCAATCGTTTCGATCGAGGACGGCATGTCCGAAGACGACAACGACGGTTGGAAGGAATTGACCGACCTGCTCGGTCGCAAATGCCAGTTGGTCGGCGATGATAATTTCGTGACGAACGTGACGCGGCTTGCTGACGGCATCAAGAACGGCCGCGCCAATTCGATCCTGATCAAGGTCAACCAGATCGGGACGCTGACGGAAACTCTTGGCACGGTCGAGATGGCCTACAAAGCCGGCTACACCGCGGTCATATCCCATCGCTCCGGGGAGACCGAGGACTCCACCATCGCCGACCTCGCGGTGGCCACCAATTGCGGCCAGATCAAAACCGGCTCGCTGGCACGTGCCGACCGCACCTCCAAGTACAATCAGTTGCTACGGATCGAGGAGCAGCTCGGCAGGCAGGCGAAATATGCCGGGAAGGGCGCGCTCAAAGCGCTGGCGTGAGATCGTGGCACAGATAGAAGATCGGGCGGGAGGATCGTCACCATGAGCGAAGGCAAGACCGGGCTGCAGTTGCGTTCGCTGATCAGGAAAACCGGCGAACTGGAGATTTCGCTGGTGACGATGCAAACGCCCGAGCCCGCCCCCGACGAAGTCGTGGTGCGGGTCGAGGCGTCGCCGATCAACCCATCGGATCTCGGCCTTCTCCTCGGCGCCGCGGACATGGCGACCGCAAAAGCCTCCGGCACAAAGGAATCGCCCATCATCACCGCGCATGTCCCGGAAGCTGGACTGAAGGCGATGGCCGGTCGGCTGGATGAATCCATGGCGGTCGGCAATGAAGGCGCCGGTGTCGTGATCAAGACCGGCGCATCGGATGCGGCAAAGGCCTTGATGGACAAGACGGTCGCGATGATCGGCGGTGCGATGTACACGCAATATCGCTGCCTGAAGGCCAATGAATGCCTGCCGTTGCCGGCCGGCACGACACCGGCCGAAGGCGCCTCCTGCTTCGTCAACCCGTTGACGGCGCTCGGCATGACCGAAACCATGCGCCGCGAAGGTCACAAGGCGCTGGTGCATACCGCGGCCGCCTCCAATCTCGGGCAGATGCTCAACAAGATCTGCTTGAAGGACGGCATTCCCCTGGTCAATATCGTCCGCAGCAAGGAGCAGGCGGATATCCTGCACAAGATCGGCGCGAAGCATGTGGTGGATTCCACCGCGCCGAGCTTCTTGGATGACCTGACGCATCTGCTGGTCCAGACCGGCGCCACACTGGCGTTCGACGCCATCGGCGGCGGCAAGCTGGCCGGCCAGATCCTCACCTGCATGGAGACGGCCGCCAACAAGACCGCCAAGGTCTATAGCCGTTACGGCTCGAACGTGCATAAGCAGGTCTACATCTATGGTGGGCTCGATCCACGGCCCCTTGAGCTCAACCGGACTTTCGGCATGGCTTGGGGTGTCGGCGGCTGGCTGTTGTTTCCGTTCCTGATGAAGCTGGGGCCGGTCGAGGGACGGCTATTGCGTGAGCGTGTGATCGACGAACTTAGGACCACCTTCGCCAGCCACTACACCAAGGTCGTGTCGCTGCAGGAGGCGTTGGACCCGGCCAACATCGCACTTTACGCCAAACGCGCGACGGGAGAGAAATTCCTCATCAATCCCCACAAGGGCCGATGAAATCGGCCTTCCATGGCGACGGTCGAGAAGCCGACCGTGGTGGGCTTCCAAGGGCGGTGCCGGCTGTCGCCTGATCCCGGCGCCATGGAATCCCGTGATCTGATCGCCTCGACCGGGGGCAAAGGAATAGGCCGCCCGTCGGGGCGGCCTATTCCTTTGGCAGATCTGTTTTTTGGCCAAACCGCAGTGCATGCACTTGCATCTTTTTGGCCGCGGGTCTACGGGAGGCGACCCGCCTTTAGAGAAGGACATCCCATGGCCACCTCGCATTCCATCGTCACGATCGTCGGCAGCCTGCGCAAAGAGAGCTTCACGCTGAAGATCGCGCATGCGTTGGCCAAGCTCGCGCCCGCAAGCCTCAAGCTCCAGGTGACGACGCTGCACGACATTTCCTTCTTCAACCAGGATCTGGAGGCGACCCCGCCGGCCGACTGGCTGGCATTCCGGGACAAGCTGCAGGCATCAAACGGCGTCCTGTTCGTCACCCCCGAATACAACCGCTCGATCCCCGGCGTCCTCAAGAACGCGATCGACGTGGGATCGCGCCCTTACGGCAAAAGCTCGTTCCTGGGCAAGCCGACCGGCATCATCTCCAATTCGCCGGGGCCGCTCGGCGGCGTCAGCGCCGCGAAACATCTGCAGAACATCCTGCCGGGCATTTCGGGGCCGATCCTGGGACAGCCGGAGATCCACCTGAACGGCGTCGGCGACGCCTTTGACGAAAGGGGCGAACTCACCAAGGAGTCGCTGCAGAAGGTGCTGCAGCAATATCTCGAGGCCTACGCGGCCTTCGTCGAGCGCTTCAACAGATAGCGAGTGCCACGTCGGGCGCCGGCCTGTTTAGAGATTCGTTAACCAGGCCGTCGCATGCTCCGCGCATGGTCTCCCGTTCGCGCCTCAAATCTTTCCTCACCGGGCTTGCCCTCTACACGATGGCAGCCGCGATGATCGGCTATTTCGGGGTCAACGCCTATACCGGCAGATACGGCCTCAACGCGCAGCAGGAACTCGATCAGGAGATCGTCGCGCTGACTACCGAACTGGCGCGGCTGAAGCAGGAGCGGGCGGACAGCGAGCATCGCGCCTCGCTGCTTCGCTCCGACCGGGTCGATCCGGACATGCTGGACGAACGCGCGCGCTACCAGCTCGACTACGCCAATCCGCACGACCTGGTCTGGATGAAGACGCCCAACTAGCCCGTTTCCTGAGCACGTACACGCGAGCGTCGTCGATTGCCGCGCCTGGTTCGACAGATCTTCGTCTGATTCCAAAAAACGCGCGAATTGATTGCTAAAGTTTCGCGGTGCATTGCACCGCGGCATAGCCATGCTTCCGATCGATCAAGCAGTCCTTTCTTGCCGGATTGACTTGGGATACAGAGGGCTCATTCACCTTCTGTGATCCGGAATTGCCATGGCCGCACCCAAGAAAAGCCTCGCGAAAGAAGCCGAGCACGACAACGTCGAGGCGCCGCCTCCGGAGTTCACCAAGGACCAGGAACTGGCCGCGCTCCGTGACATGCTGCTGATCCGGCGCTTCGAGGAGAAGGCCGGCCAACTCTACGGAATGGGCGCGATCGGCGGTTTCTGCCATCTCTACATCGGCCAGGAAGCCGTGGTGGTCGGCATGCAGATGGCCCTGAAGAAGGGCGACGAGGTGATAACCGGGTACCGTGATCACGGGCACATGCTCGCCTGCGGAATGGACGCCAAGGGCGTGATGGCCGAACTGACCGGCCGCCGCGGTGGCTATTCCAGGGGCAAGGGCGGCTCCATGCACATGTTCAGCAAGGAGGAGAATTTCTTCGGCGGCCACGGCATCGTCGGCGCCCAGGTCTCGCTCGGCACCGGGCTTGCCTTCGCCAACCGCTATCGCGGTAACGATTTCGTCAGCGTGGCCTATTTCGGCGACGGCGCGGCAAACCAGGGCCAAGTCTATGAAAGCTTCAACATGGCCGAGCTGTGGAAGCTGCCGGTGGTCTATGTCATCGAGAACAACCGCTATGCCATGGGGACCTCGGTGACCCGCTCTTCCGCGCAGACCGATTTCTCCAAGCGCGGCGCTTCCTTCAACATCCCGGGCGAGCAGGTCGATGGCATGGACGTCCGCGCCGTCAAGGCCGCCGGCGACAAGGCAATCGCCTGGTGCCGGGCTGGCAAGGGTCCCTATATCCTGGAGATGCAGACATACCGCTATCGCGGCCACTCGATGTCGGACCCGGCGAAATACCGGACCCGCGAAGAGGTCGAGAAGGTCCGGCACGATCAGGACCCGATCGAACAGGTTCGCAACCGCCTGTTGGCGGCCGATATGAGCGAGCAGGACCTCAAGGCGATCGACGCCGAGGTGCGCGAGATCGTCAACGCGGCCGCGGACTTCGCTCAGCACGATGCCGAACCGGATGTTTCAGAACTTTACACCGACGTTTATCGCTGAGAGCGCAAGCTGACTTTCGGAGCTGTTATGCCAATTCAAGTGCTGATGCCTGCGCTGTCGCCCACGATGGAAAAGGGCAATCTCGCCAAATGGCTGAAAAAGGAAGGCGAGCCGATCAAATCCGGCGATGTGATCGCCGAGATCGAGACGGACAAGGCGACGATGGAGGTCGAGGCGACCGATGAGGGCACGCTCGGCCGCATCCTGATCCCCGAAGGCACCGCCGACGTCGCCGTCAACACCCCGATCGCGACCATTCTGGCCGACGGCGAAAGCGCCGCCGATCTGTCCAAGGCACAGGCTCCGGCCAAGCAGGAGCAGGCCGCCGAGTCGGCGCCCCCGGCTCAAGGCAAGACTGAGACGCCGGCATCTGCGGACAAACTGGGTGGGGCCCAAGAAAAGAAGGCGCCCTCAGCGCCCCATGTCGTGGCCGAGCCCGATCCCGAAGTGCCCGCAGGCACCGAAATGGTCACCATGACCATCCGCGAGGCATTGCGCGATGCCATGGCGGAGGAGATGCGCCGCGACCCGGACGTGTTCGTGATGGGCGAAGAGGTCGCCGAATATCAGGGCGCCTACAAGGTGACGCAGGGCTTGTTGCAGGAATTCGGCGATCGGCGCGTGATCGATACGCCGATCACCGAGCACGGCTTTGCCGGTGTCGGCGTCGGCGCGGCGATGGCGGGTTTGAAACCCATTGTCGAGTTCATGACCTTCAACTTCGCCATGCAGGCGATGGATCAGATCATCAACTCGGCGGCGAAAACGCTGTACATGTCGGGCGGCCAGATGGGCTGCTCGATCGTGTTCCGCGGGCCGAACGGCGCGGCCGCCCGCGTCGCCGCCCAGCACAGCCAGGACTATTCCGCCTGGTACTCGCAGATCCCGGGATTGAAGGTGATCGCGCCGTTCTCGGCCGCCGACTACAAAGGCCTGCTGAAGGCCGCGATCCGCGACCCCAATCCAGTGATCTTCCTGGAAAACGAGATGCTGTACGGCCATTCCGGCGAGGTGCCGAAACTCGACGATTATGTGATCCCGATCGGCAAGGCGCGGGTGGCGCGCACGGGCAATCACGTCACACTTATTTCCTGGTCGAACGGCATGACCTATGCGCTGAAGGCGGCGGACGAACTCGCTAAGGAGGGCATCGAGGCGGAGGTGATCGATCTGCGGACGCTGCGTCCGATGGATACCGAGACGATCGTCGCCTCCGTAAAGAAGACCGGCCGCGCGGTGACCGTGGAGGAAGGCTGGCAGCAGAGCGGCATCGGCGCCGAGATCGCGGCACGCATCGTGGAGCACGCCTTCGACTACCTGGACGCCCCGGTGCTGCGCGTGTCCGGCAAGGACGTGCCGATGCCCTATGCGGCAAACCTCGAAAAGCTTGCGCTGCCTTCGGCGGCCGAGGTGGTCGAGGCCGCTAAGACCGTCTGCTATCGGTGAGCCATGGCGGGACCCAAGGAGCAGCCGTTACCCCCGGACGTGATCGGCAACGACGAGGCCACCGAAGTGCTACGCGCCTTCGTGCTGGATGGCGGCCTTTCCATTGCCTTCATGCGCGCATTCGAGGAGCCGGACATGTGGGGCCTGCTGCTGGTCGATATCGCGCGCCATGCCGCCCGCGCCTATGCGCGCGAAAGCAGCTTCACCGAGCATGAGGCGCTGCGGCGCATCGTCGATATGTTCGAAGCCGAGATCGCCCGGCCGATGGACATCGGCGCCACCACGCCGCGATCGCAATAAGGTCACTGAGCAAGGTCAATGAGTATGGTAGTTGATCCCCATCATTTCGAATTCATGGCGGAAGCGATTCGCGAAGCCGAAGACAGCATCGCCGAAGGCGGCCTGCCGATCGGCGCGGTGCTGACGCGCGACAACAAGATCATTGCGCGCGGCCATAATCGGCGGATGCAGGAGAAGAACGTCATTCTTCACGGCGAAATGTCATGCCTGCGCGAGGCCGGCCTGATATCGTTTCACGACACCGTCATGTACACCACGCTGTCACCGTGTTCGATGTGCGCGGGCGCGATCGGACTGTTCAAGCTGTCGCTGCTTGTGATCGGCGAGTCCGTGACGTTTCCCGGCAGCAAGGACATTCTGACCCAGTTCGGGATTCCCTTCATCGACCTGGCGGACGAGCGATCGATCAACATGATGAAGAATTGGCGGTCGAACCCGGTCAATGAGCGTCTTTGGCAGGGCGATATCGGAAACTGATGCGGCGCGTCAGCTCACCATCAAGGGCGGATCGCGCGCAGCACGGTCTTCGCTGGTTCGCCAGCTCGTGGAAGACTCTAGCCAGAGCGTTTTCCGGCGAAGCGCGCAACGTTTGCGTCAAGAAAACGCGTCAAAACAAAAAGCTGGAGCCTCCGTTCCGATTCGATTCGCAATGGAACCGCTCTGGGAAATCTTTGAGGTCAGTATGCCCATCAACATTCTGATGCCCGCGCTATCGCCGACCATGGAGAAGGGCAACCTTGCGAAATGGCTCAAGAAGGAGGGCGACAAGGTCAAGTCGGGCGACGTGATCGCGGAAATCGAGACCGACAAGGCGACAATGGAGGTCGAGGCGGTCGACGAAGGCACGATCGCGAAAATCCTGGTGCCCGAGGGCACCCAGGACGTGCCCGTCAAC
>NZ_JBAURI010000151.1:0-4075 GCF_049581145.1 Bradyrhizobium sp. | reverse complement strand
CCGTTCAGGAGCGCGCCTTCACGCTCCTCAACGTCCAGACCGCCTTGTAGCCAGTACAGCCACGGCCCCATCCGCCGATCAGTGAATCGGATCAATGATTTACGCTTTCGCGAAGCTGCAACTTCCGCCTAATCTACCATCTCCGCGACGGCCTTGCCGCATGCCGTGGTATCCGCATTGCCGCCGAGATCCTTGGTCCGCAGGGTGCGTTCGCCCAGCGTACGCTCGATCGCGCCGAGGATCGCCGCCGCGGCCTGCTTCTCGCCGAGATGCTCCAGCATCATCGCGCCCGACCAGATCATGCCGATCGGGTTGGCAATGCCCTGCCCCGCGATATCTGGCGCCGAGCCATGCACCGGCTCGAACACCGACGGGAAATTGCCTTCCGGATTGATGTTGCCCGATGGCGCGATGCCGATGGTGCCGGTGCAGGCCGGACCGAGATCGGACAGGATGTCGCCGAACAGATTGGAGCCGACCACGACGTCGAACCAGTCCGGGTGCAGCACGAAATTCGCGGTCAGAATATCGATGTGATACTTGTCCCACTTCACCTTCGGGTAGTTCTTCGCCATCGCCTCGACCCGCTCGTCCCAATACGGCATCGTGATCGAGATGCCGTTGGACTTGGTCGCCGAGGTCAGATGCCGCTTCGGCCGCGACTGCGCCAGGTCGAATGCGAATTTCAGGATGCGGTCGACGCCGATCCGGGTCATCACGGTCTGCTGCGTGACGAATTCGCGGTCGGTATCCGGGAACATCCGGCCGCCGACCGAGGAATACTCACCTTCGGTGTTCTCGCGCACCACCCAGAAATCGATATCGCCGGGCTTGCGGCCCGCCAGCGGCGACGGCACGCCGGGCATCAGCCGCACCGGGCGCAGATTGACGTACTGGTCGAACTCGCGCCTGAACTTGATCAGCGAGCCCCACAAGGAAATGTAATCGGGGATTTTCGCAGGCCAGCCGACCGCGCCGAAATAGATCGCGTCATGCTTGCCGATCTGCCCCTTCCAGTCGTCCGGCATCATCTGGCCGTGCTTCTCGTAATAGTCGTAGGAGGCGAAATCGAAATGATCGAAATGCACCGCCACACCGTGCTTTTTCGCCGCCGCCTCGATGACCCTGAGCCCCTCGGGCATCACTTCCTTGCCGATGCCGTCGCCGGGAATGACCGCGATCCGGTATTGTTTCTTGTCCTTGCTCATCGAGAGTTTCCTTGGAAAGGCTGGCCGCGGCGCGGACGCCGCCTACTTTGTTCGCGCGCCTTGCAATGGACCAAACTTGACCGGCGTGCAACGCTGCAGTGCAATGTTGACCGTCGGCGCTCCCGCCGCCTAACAATTTTCGCCCAAAAAATCACCGCATCCGAACAGCGAGTTTATCCCATGGATCTGCATCTGCGCGGCAAGCGCGTCCTCATCACCGGCGCCTCCAAGGGGATTGGCGCCGCCGCCGCCGAAGCCTTTGCCGAGGAAGGCTGTCACCTGCTGCTCGCCGCCCGCAGCGGCGACCAGTTGAAGGCGCTGGCCGAGCGGCTGCGCGGCGCGCACCAGATCGACGCCACCGCGCATGTCGTCGATCTCCGCAAGGGCGAGGACATCGCCCGCCTGGTCAAGGACGCTTCCGAGATCGACATTCTCGTCAACAATGCCGGCGACATTCCCGGCGGCTCGATCGACAAGATCGATGAAGCGACCTGGCGCCACGCCTGGGAGCTGAAAGTGTTCGGCTACATCAACCTGACGCGGGCGATCTACGCCCAGATGAAGGCGCGCGGCGGCGGCGTGATCGTCAACGACATCGGCAATGCCGGCGAAAAATTCGATGCCAACTACATCTGCGGCAGCGCCGGCAATGCCGCGATCATGGCGCTGACCCGCGCGCTCGGCGGCAAGAGTCTTGCCGACAATATCCGCGTGGTCGGCATCAATCCGGGGCCGGTCGGCACCGACCGCCACGTCACGCTGCTCAAGACCCGCGCCAAAAATCAGCTCGGCGACGAAAACCGCTACACCGAATTCCAGAAAGGCTTGCCGCTCGGCCGCCCGGCCCATGCCCGCGAGATCGGCGACCTGATGGCATTCCTCGCCTCCGACCGCTCCGGCTATACCTCGGGCGTGATCTTCACGGTCGACGGCGGCATCGCCGCCGGCTGGGGTTAGTTAGGCACGACCGTCATTGCAACGGACATTGTAGGGTGGGCAAAGCCAGCGGATCGCGCGCATGCGCGAGCCGATGGCGCGCCCACCATCGCAAGCAAAAGGTGGGCACGGCGCAAGGACGCCTTTGCCCACCCTACAGCGCCGCCATTAACCCGCCGTCCGCTCGAACGACTGCCGGATCAGCTTTGTGATCCGCCCATCCGGCTGCGCCATCTCGTTCATGATTGAAAAATGATCAGCGCCCGGGATTTCCTCATAGCTCACCGGTAATCCATACGCCGCGCGATGGCCGGCGAAATCGGCGGTCTGTTTGCGCAACAGCGGCAGCTCGGCTGATCCCACCACCAGCGACAGCGGCTTCATCGCCCCGCCCGGCTGCAGCAGCGGCGAGTTGCGGCGCGAGGCCGCTTCATCCAGCCCGAGCTTGACGTTGAGATAGGAGTGGCGGATCGGTTCGAGATCATAGATGCCGCTGATCGCGACCCCCGCCCGCACATCGGGATGCGACAGCGCCATCGCGGTGAGATGGCCGCCGGCGGACCATCCAGACACCACGATGCCCTGCCCGTCGCCGCCGAGATCAGGCAGGCGCGCGGCGAGGAAGCCGATGCCGGCATGGATTTCCGCGACGATCTGGTCGAGGCCAGCCTCCGGCGCCAGCGTGTAGCCGATCAGCGCCACATTGATGCCGTGCGCCATCGCGCCTTCCGCGAACAGCGCGAAATTCTCCTTGGCGCGCATCTGCCAGTAGCCGCCGTGAATGAACAACAGCGTCGGCGCCTTGTCTGCGACCTTAAACAGATCGATCCGGTTGCGCTCCGCCGGTCCATAGCGAAGATCGAGATGAGCCGAATGCCGCGTCCGCAGTTCGGCCGAGCGCCGGTCCCAGGCAGCGACGATGTCGGCGCTCCCTGCGACAGCCGCGCCATTGTTGAGGCCGCGGTCGAGCGCCTGCTGATCAAGTTCGCGCCAGTCGGGCGCGTCGAACGGGGTGGTCATGCCTGTACTCCCAAGTCGTTGCCAGCTCGCTACCAATGCGCGGCAAGGTCGTTGCGTTGCCAGCTTGCCGGAAAATGGTCTACAGCAATAGACAGCATGACTGGGAGAACTGCCATTGGCTGATCAGGATTTGGTGCGGGAAACCGCCTGCGCGATCGTTGATAAACTGAAACAGGGCGAGGTCACCCCGCTCGATCTGCTTGACGCGCTGGAACAACGGATCGCCGCCGTCGACGGCAAGGTCAACGCGCTGCCGATCCTGTGCTTCGATCGCGCGAGAGTCCATGCCAAGGCCCTGATGGAGAGACCCGCAGGCGAGCGCGGCCTGCTTGCCGGCCTGCCTGTCCCGATCAAGGACCTGACCGATGTCGGTGGCGTCCTGACCACGCAGGGCTCGCCGATCTACAAGGACCGGATTCCCGCGCGGTCCGATATCCTGGTCGAGCATCTCGAGCGCAATGGCGGCGTGATCTACGCCAAGTCCAACACACCGGAATTCGGTGCCGGCGCCAACACCTTCAACGAAGTGTTCGGCGCCACCCGCAACCCCTGGGACACGTCGCGTTCCGCCGCCGGCTCCTCCGGCGGGGCGGCGGTCGCGCTTGCGACCGGCATGGCCTGGCTCGCCCACGGCTCCGACCTGGGCGGCTCCCTGCGCAATCCCGCCAGCTTCTGCGGCATCGTGGGCCTGCGGCCGAGCGTCGGCCGGGTCGCGCACACGCCGCGATTCATGGTGGACAATTCGGTCGGCGTGCAGGGCCCGATGGCCCGCAATGTCGAAGATCTGGCGCTGCTGCTTGACGCCATGAGCGGCGAAGACCCGGGCGATCCGCTGTCGCTGCCGGCGCTGCCGGGCTCGTTCCTGTCCGCCGCGCGCTCGCCGGACAAAATCAGGCGCGTCGCCTACTCGC
>NZ_JBAURI010000150.1:0-2016 GCF_049581145.1 Bradyrhizobium sp. | reverse complement strand
GTCGGGGCCCGGCCGAACCGCGCTACGCGCTGCCCGGCACCAAGGCTGCACCGCTGCCCTATCTCGCCTATCACCCCGGTTCAGGCGTCGGCCGTATCGTCACCTCGTTCCTGGCGGCGAAGGAGCCGGCCGCGTGGCTGGTCCCGAGCTTCTCGGCGCCGGTCATGCTGCTGACGGACATGGCGCGGGAGGGACGCGGCGTCACCTGGGCGCCCGAGAGCCTGGTGCGGGACGATCTCGCCAACGGGCGGCTGCTGCGCGCCGGGGCTGCGGACTGGAACATCGAGATCAGCATCTGCCTGTTCCGGTCGCGGGCCCGCATGACCAACGCGGCCGAGGCGTTCTGGAGCGCTATTGAGACAACCAAGTTCGAAGGGAAGATGCCGTTCACGCGCTGGGGTGCGCCGGCGGACAAGGCCAAGCGAGCCGGTCGAAGCCGAGCCTGAGCGGTACGCGATCGTGCCCGTCGCGCACGTTCGAGGCCAGCACAGTTCCTATATCGCTGGAAACAACAGTACGAAGCGCGTCTCCTGATCCGACGAATCGACCGTGAGCGTTCCGCCATGGGCCTTGGCGATTTCGGAGGCGATGAAGAGCCCCAGTCCCAGACCTTGCGGCGATCCGCGAACTCCGCCCCGATAGAACGGCTGAAAGAGCTGCGCCATCGCCTCTGGTGGAATTGGATCGCCGGAGTTGACAACGGACAATTCAAACAGGCCGCCGTGAGCAGCTGCCCGGACTTCGATCGGCCGTTCCGATGTCCCGTGAGTGATGGCGTTCCCGAGCAGATTGGAAAACAGCTGGCCGATGCGCTGGGGGTCGCAGGTCACCGGTTGGCGGATGTCGAACTTGGCGTCGATCATGGTCGTTGGATGACTGGACTGCAGTTCCGCGATGACCTGCTTCAGCATCGGTTCAAGCGGCTCCTTGGCGCTGCGTTCCAGCACAAGGCCGCCTCCCAGCCGCCCGCGCGCAAAATCCAGCACGTTGTCGATCAGCCGGGACATGCGATTGACGCTGGTCTGCATCAGCCCGGCAATCTCGGACATCGCCTCCTTCGACTCCGTTTTCGGAAGCATCCGCACGCCTGCGGCAATCGAGGCGAGCGGATTGCGCAGATCATGACCGAGCACGGCGATGAATTGCTCGCGCAGTTCTGAGGTTTGACGTTCGGTCAACAGCGTTGCTTCGCTGCGATCCAGCCGTTCCAGCGCGTTGAGGTGGCCTCCGATCAGCTCGGCGAATAATTTGAAAGTCGCAATCGTTTCGGGATTGTTGAGCCGCGCCGGGCGCGGATCGATCGCGCATAAGGTCCCGAAGAAGGAGCCATCGCTCAGAACAATCGGAACGGAGATGTAGCTTTGAAACCCGTACATCGCCGGCGTGTGATGGCCGCAATAGGCCTGATCCTGCGCAACATGGTCGATCACCACGGCTTCGTGGCTCTGCCGAATCTCGGCGCAAATCGTGGTTTCGACCTTCAGTTCACCGCCTGGCGCGAGCCCGAAGTCAATCTGGTCGAGAGCGGCGCAGCAAATCCAGCGCTCCTGGGTGACGCGTGCAACGGCCGCGAACCGCATCCCCGTCGTCCGGCAGATCACATCGAGGATCTTGGGGACGGCATCGATGCGCTGGACAGCATCGATATCCGTCTGAAATGGATTTTCCATCGTTGCTCAAACCGTTCCTGAGGGCAATGTGTACGGCTGCCCGATCGTCCACATGCGCGGCGTTCGCGCGCCGCACAGGGGCACGGCCGTGAAACGCGCGCGCAATTGCCGCGACTTCAAGCCGACGGTGCTACGCCAGCAGGACCGCGTCGGCGCCGTTGACGACCTCGGCGCCGTCGGTGACCGTCTTCTCCAGCGAAACGGCCTGCACCGCGATGGTTTCGGCAAAGAACCGCGCCAGCGCGACATAGCGTTCGTGATCGCCGGTGCCGTTGCTGCGCGCGGCCAGCGCTTCGCTGGCCAGGTAGCAGCCGCCGAGCGCCGACCCGAACAGTTTCAGGTAGGG
>NZ_JBAURI010000149.1:0-6465 GCF_049581145.1 Bradyrhizobium sp. | reverse complement strand
CGACCGAGCCGAGCCGGCCGATCCCGGTGGCCCAGCCGACGCCGGTCGAGCGGATCGCGACCGGATAGGAGATGGCGGCGAGCGCGATCAGGCCCGAGCTGCCGCAGCCAAGCAGCACGCCGAACCGGCCTTCGGCCACCATCACCGCGTCGAGCGAGGGTGCCGACCATCCGACCGCCGCATAGGCCATCGCGCCCAGCATCAGGGTCGGCGGCAGCACGCGCAGCACGCCGAACCGGCCCAGCAGCCAGCCCGCCGCGGCCGAACCGAACAGCGAGCCGAAATTATACAGCGCCAACGCCAGCGCGGTCTCTTCGGGGGCGATGCCGACGCGGCGCAGCAGGATGGGACTCCACGACGAATTCGTCACCAGGATCATGAAGGCGAAGAAGAAGCTCGTCCACAGCAGCAGCGTGCCCATGGCGCGGCCCGACCGGAACAGCTCGATCACGCTTGTCTTGGCCGCTGTCTTGGCAGCCGTCTTGGCAACTGTCTTGGTAACTGTCTTGGTAACTGTCTTGGCAGCGATTTCGCTGGCGAGTTCGTAGCGGGTTTCGCCGGCGATCGAGAGGTCCGGAAACATCCGATGCAGCGTGCGGGCGATCCGCTCCCGCGTCTTGCCGGTCGCAACCAGGAAGCTCACCGATTCCGGAAGCGCGATCGCAAGGACGATCGACAGCAGCACCGGCAGGGCGCCGCCGACCAGGAAAAGCGCTGGCCAGCCATGGCGCGGGATGATCCATGATCCGAGCAGTCCGCCGGCCACGCCGCCGAGCGGGAAGCCGGCCCAGAGCAGGCTGACCACGGCGGCCCGGCGCGTCCTGGCGACATATTCCGATCCGAGGCTGATGAAGCTCGGCATCGCGCCGCCCAGTCCGAACCCGGTCAGGAAGCGGCAGGCCAGCAGTTCGGACAGATTGCCGGCAGCGGCCGTCGCCAGCGTGAACACGCCGAAGCAGAAGGTGGCGCCGACCAGCACCCGCTTGCGGCCGATCCGGTCGGCGACCGGGCCGAGCAGAAAGGCGCCGAGCGCAAGGCCGGCCAGCGCGGCGCTGAACACCACGCCGAAAGCCGGCGGCGCAATGTGAAGCTCCGCGCTCATGGCCGGCGCCGCGAGTCCAATCGATTGCAGATCCATGCCGTCCAGCATGGCCACGACCGCGCAAAGCCCGATCACGCGCCACTGCGCGGGACCGATTCCGCGCGTCTCGATCAGCGCGGCAACATCCAGAACCCGCTCCGCCATGTGCTCTCCCTCCTCCTCTCCTTCGCCCGCGGCTGACCGGCACGGCGTTTCGTTCAGGCTCTTGCTGCGCCAGATCGGCGATGATGTTTTCGAGAAGGTTCGCTTCCAGCGCCGAGCATCTCCTGTGCCGTCATTCCGGGGCGCGCTCTTGCGCGAGCCCGGAATCCATAACCACCGGCCGGCGTTGTGTTATGCAGCCGTTGGCGCGCCTGTCGAAATACGTCCGTCTGTGGTTATGGATTCCGGGCCTGCACTCCGGCCGGCTATCGCCGGCCGGAGCACATCCCGGAATGACGAACGATGGGGTCAACTCCCACAGGATCGGTTTCGTGGAATCGTTCGACTATCGAATGCTGTTCCGTGTTGGTCGACGGCATCGCCTGCCCGCGGTTGATCGCAACGTCCTGCGCGGCATAGTATTGAACGCAACCTATCTGGCGCAAGCGCGGCGTCAGCAGCGAATACGGCGGTTCACCATGTCCGACACTGCATCCGAGGCGGTCGCCTCGGCGATCAACGAAGTGGTCGATGCCAACCACATCCTGTTCGATCAGGGCGTGGTGGACGGGTTCGGCCATGTCAGCCTGCGCCACCCGCTTCGCTCCGATCAGTTTCTGCTGGCGAGAAGCATGGCGCCCGCGCTCGTCACCACGCAGGACGTGCTGGTGTTCGATCGCGACGGCGCGCCGATCGAGCCGGGCGGCCCGGCGGTCTATCTGGAGCGCTTCATCCACAGCGAGATCTATCGGCTTCGGCCGGACGTGGTCAGCGTCGTGCACAGCCACTCGCCGGCGGTCGTCCCGTTCAGCGTGAGCAGCATGCGGCTGCGCCCGCTCTGTCACATGTGCGGCTTTCTCGGCGCGGCCACGCCGGTGTTCGAAATCCGCGAGGTTGCGGGCCCCGCCAGCGATCTGTTGATCCGGGATGCCCGCCTCGGCGCGGCGCTGGCGCAAAGCCTCGGCCAGGGCGCGGCTGTGCTGATGCGCGGCCATGGCTCGACGGTCGTCGGTAACAGCTTGCGCCAGGCCGTGTTCCGCGCGGTCTACACCGAAGTCGGCGCGCGGCTGCAGTCCGAGGCGATGAAGCTCGGCCCCGTCACCTACCTGACGGACGACGAGGCCGCCTCGGCCGCGGCAACCAACGACACGCAGATCGACCGGACCTGGCATCTCTGGCTGAAAGCCGCGCGGCGCCGTTCCATGGTTGATTGAACAGAACGGCGATCGGATCGAACAAGCCGCCGTCCAACCCCGCTACTTCAGTGGCAGGAACAGCTCCGCGACCGCCTCGTGCTCCGGCACCTCCGGGAAGAAGCTCAGCCGCTGGCAATAGATCGGGAAGTCGCGGGCTTCCTCGCCGCTGGCCGGCAGCCAGTCGCGATAAAGATAGAGCGCGGGGCGCTCCAGATTGCCGGTGTTGCCGACCACGCGCAGCACCGCGCAGCGGCCGCCGGGGATCTCGCCGGCCTTGATCTCTTCGCCGTTCGCCTCGATCGGCTGGTCGGTCCCGACACAAAGGTCCACGCTGTAATCGGCGGGCGACGCCGGACGCCGCTCGGAACGCCAGACATTGAAGGTCGGACTTGTCCTGGGGTGCAGGCCGGCGGCCGTGCGCCACGCGATGAACCGCCGGATGGTGGCGCCGAGCATCTCCGGGTCGCCCCGATGCTCCATGATCGCCACCGGCGTGGCGGGCACATCGCGAATCGTCACGTCGTCAGCGGTAAAGGTCTTCTGCATCAGCTTGCTCCTGGCGTTGTCGAGAGGCCCGAAGGCCGCAAGCCACGGCTCCCAGTCGGGAGACTTCCGGAACGACGAAGGCGATTGCCCGAACCGTTGCCGAAAGGCGCGGGCGAAGGCGTCCGGTGCGTCATAGCCGGCATCCATCGCGATATCCGTGACGCTTGGGGCGTCCGCGTAGGCCAGCCGGTACGAAGCGCGCTTCAGACGGGCAAGCTGGACATAGCGATGCACGGACAGCCCGAAGGTCGCCGTGAACTGCCGGTGGAAATGAAACTTCGAGAAGGCCGCAACACCGCTCACTTTTTCCAGGTCCAGATCACCATCGAGATGCCGGTCGATATAGTCCAGCACCCGCCGCATCCGGGCCTGATAGTTTTGCAGCGCCGCCTTCATCGACCCTCCTCCGTGGCGGCGCCAGTTAGGCGCTGACGGCTATGGCGTGCTCGACCGATCTTGCGGTTTGGCATCTCACGCTCGCGCATCCTCGGCTTCGGCTCCTCCTTGCCGGTCTCCCGGCGCACCACAATGAAATTCTAACGATCCCGGCTCGAAAGCCGATCAAGCCGATTCTACGCCGCGGAGAGGCGCTTTTATCTTGCCGCTTTATTCGGTTGGGTCTCAACCGTGTCACATCCGCTTTGCACTTCCCCAGAACGCGGTCGCAAATCCATCATGAGCGCGCTGAGCCGCACATGGCCGCAAACCATTTGATAGTTGCGTTTCTGGAACACCGTGCGATGGTCTTGTTTTCCGCGTGGAATGCAACTTGGCAATGAGTGAATCTAGCATCAGCTATCATATTCGTGTCGGCGACGGCCGCGAGGTACAAAAGCTGCTGCGCGAAGCGAAATTCAGTGGGGTGACCTTCGGGCCGGCGAACGGTTGGCTGACGTTCGTTCCATACGCCGAATCGGCCCGATACCGGAACGCCGAGGGTCCGCGTTTCGCAGATGACCTATGCAAGCTGACGGGTCTTGCGATCCTGTACTATTGCTACGCCGAGGATCATGGCTGGACTTTTGCGCTGACGCGTCCGAGCTGCACTTCGATCGAATTTGCGTGCTGGTGGGACCCGGCCCCGACCGTCGAGCTAGAACAGTTCGACCCGCTTGCTCTCGCACCGTTTGTTGCATCGGAGCTGCTCGAGCCGCTGCTCCAGCCCTTCGATTGCCGGAGGGCCGTTGATGCCCAACCAGCGTATCGGTTCGCAGAGTTGCTTGGCGTTCCTGCGTACAAATGGCTCTCCCCTGAATTTGCCCAGAACCATACGGAAGATCTTCTTGAACAAGGCGCTCGCAAACTCGGAACGAAACCAGCCGGTGCAGCGACGCGGCTCCGGCTTCCGCCAAATCGAAAGATTGAACTCCCGCAACCTCATCTCAGCGCACGCGAGGCGCTGGATCTCATTGTCCCCTTTATGGCGGGGTTCAAGCCGCCTTGGCGCCTGACCATGTTATCGACCTACGGTTTCCATCTGCCCGATGGTCGCGGTATTTGGCAGGCGAGGTGGCGCTATGGCGACAGCGGCGATACGGTACAGGTTGTGCTCCTTCAAGATGGTAGGCTCTCCTTTAAGGCCGAGACGACGCCGTCGTATGGAACGTATCTTCTGATGAATGCGATGGATTTGCCCGAGAAATGGCTCGACAGTACCAACATCGTTGCGATTGTGGAGCGTTTGCCGGTTCCGGACGGATTTGCCAAATCGTCGTTGCCGGGGATGACACTCGGTTCTTTCGCTGGCCATCCGCACCTCTGGCAGATCCTATTCCCGGGCAACAGGGATAGGGTCGAACGGTTCGCGTCCTGGACCGTCTATATCGACGCTGTTTCGGGAGCGGTCGTGGCAGAGGAGCTCGGTCGAAAGGACGATTACATGATCGTTCCGGCACGATTGCGCCTGAGGGGTGGACCTTGGCAGGACCTGGACTAACCTGAGTGGAGGTTACCGCATGACGCGCCCGATCGACCGCATCTCACTCGGATCAGCGAGTGGCAATTCGCCCGAAGCGCAGGGGAAGATCGCCCGCCATCGGCGATTCGCGGGTTGGAGCGTAGAATCAGCCGTGGCGTCATAGCGCCACGGCGAAACAATAGTGCCCATCTTCGTCTGCCGTGGCGCGCCATTTCGGTACAGAACTGGGCACGCCAAAACCGGCCGTTTTTGCGCTTTCAGCGGCGACGAGCGTGCGCACAAGCGCGCTTTTCGATCCCATGATGCGCAGTTCTTTCTGATCGACTTCGACGCGTTGGACGAGCGCACGGAGGTGATCACGGTGGGAGCCCCCCGACTCGGGCCGCATGCGCTTGCTGGCCATCCTGGCAAACGTCTTGAGAACTTGCGGTGTGAGTGTTGGCCGGGCCCGACCAATCGCATCCTCGGCCCTCTCCGCGTCAAGGCGGGCCGGATCACGCGTGGCCTTCAACTCGGCGATCCGGACCTTCAGCATGGCGGCAACGCGCCGTTCCAGAAGCCCTGCCGCGCGTTCTCCTTCATGGCCCGCAGCGTGTGCTTGGCGTCACTTGTCGCCAAGTTGATCGAGGCCAGGATGCGAGAGCTGCAACGGTTGAGTGCGAATTCCGGAATTACGGTGACAGTGCACTTAACTATCAGATCATTCGAGAAGTCCCGTCAATTAAGCGGACTTTCCCGCAATTTGGTGGACTTTCGAACCCGCAACGGTCGGTTCCACCGCCCGCCCTTATTCGCTCGATCAGGCCGCCTCCGGGACGTAGTGCAGGACGAGCAGATCCGCCTGCGGGGGCGCGACCGCTAGTCCCGGCCCTGGTCGTCGCTGAATGCAACCAGCAAGGTGTGGTCGTCAATTTGCTCGACGATCGTGCCAACCTGCCCGCGCGCAAGCCGCTGCGCGGGAAGGTCCGTCAGCGATGCCAGCACGTCCAAAACGGATGGCCTTTGGTCTCTTGCTCTCATGATAGAACCCAACGGCTGACGAACCTCGGTACGCTCTCGCCGGATCGCACGATCCAGATCGTTCTTACCATGGCATTGAGGCAATCATCCTCGATCTTGCCGATGTCGAAGATGGCCTCACCGGCGTGCGGCAGGCGCGCCGTCATGCCGGCGCTCGGACTTCACGTTTGGCGGCCATCCGCGAAGAAAACCCTGCCTACCCGATCGAACTTCGAAAGCTGGCACCCGGTTTTAGCGACGCCACCAGCTGCTGCTTCTCCGCCGCGCTCCAGCATCACCGCCATTCAACCGAGGTGATCACCTCGACACGCCCATTGGTCATCTGACCATCCCGCCAGGTCGACATCGGCCATCCACAGAAAAACCCGTCCGCGCGAAAATAATTCGCTTTGCGATTTGCCGAAATCAAACTACATTGTTCACGTTCCGTTCCGTCAGAGGGACGCTTCGCGATCGTCACGAACGTGGAGCGGAATGCGGTGGACGCGGCTGTGGCGACTGACGAGCGCCGGGGACGCGGACGGCGAAATCGTGTGGTCCCG
>NZ_JBAURI010000148.1:0-9436 GCF_049581145.1 Bradyrhizobium sp. | reverse complement strand
GGCCGCGCTCGGCCGCTGCCGCCAGGGTGCCGTGCAGCCGGCGCGCGAAGACATCCTTCGGCCGCACATCGTGATGCGCGGGCATGATGAGATGCGGCAGCATGGCTTGAGCGGCTGGCGCGCCGTTCAGCGCCTCGAACTCCGATACGATGCGGTCCGGACCGAATTCGCTGAGCAGTTCGAGCTGGGCCGTGCGCGAGGCTTCCGCGCGGTGATCGGTCAGATTGATGATCTCGCCCTGCGCAGGGCCGTCGATGGCGCTGTGCGGCTCGTCCAGGAAGTTCCTGGTGGTTTCGGAATGCCAGTGGTAGCGGCGAGCCTGCCTTCTGTCGCCGTTCATGCCCTGCTGCACCACGGTCCACTTGCCGTCGTCGCTGACGAAGAAGCCGTGCAGATAGAGATCGAAGCCGTCCTGCACCGCGGCGCTGTCGACCTTGGCGACGAGCCGGCTGGCGCGCACCAGCTGCCGTGCATCGAAGCCGATCCGTTCGCCCAGGCTGACAAGCTCATCCGGCGTCTTGCGGGAGTGCTGGCCGCGGCCACCGCAGACATGGAGGCCGAGCTCGTCCTGCAGCGGTCCAAGCCCGCGCTTCAAGGCCCCGATGACGCTTGTCGTGATGCCGGAGGAATGCCAGTCCATCCCCATCACGGCGCCGAACGATTGAAACCAGAAGGGCTGCGCCAGCCGCTGCAGGAAGGCGTCGCGCCCATAGTGATGCACGATCGCCTGCGTGATGATCGCACCGAGCGAAGCCATCCGGGTCGCGAGCCACGGCGGCACGCGCCCGCCATGCAGGGGTAGATCGGCGCTGCCTGTGCGTCTGGCCATATCGGGTCCCAATCCGTGAATCGGCGTGCCTGTCGGAATGAAGCCAGCATAGGGGACGCGGCGCCATTCGCAAAGCGGCGCCACGGCCAGCCTGATCAAGCTGTGCGGCGAGGAACTCTAGCCTACCTCACGGCATTGCACATCCGGGTCATTGGCATGGTGATCTGCACGGCCTTGCCTTCAAGTCCCGCAAAGCCCCAATGCTGAAGGCCGTGCTCCCTCCGGAGGTCGCAAGATGAATAGCCAGACAAAGAGGGCCATGCCCGATCGCAGCAAGATCAACGTGCGTGAACCGCGCCAGGTGAAATGTTGGGCGCACAAGTTCAAGATCAGTCAGGACGAGCTTGTCAGGCTGGTCGAACGGGTCGGCAGTTCGGCGGCCGCGGTGCGGAAAGAACTCGCAACCTGACGGAGACAGTCCGATGGCCTATCCGACCGACGAACAGATCCGAATCCGCGCCCATAAGCTCTGGGAGCAAGCCGGAAAACCCGATGGCCGCGACGATCAGTTCTGGCATCAGGCCGAAACGGAATTGAGAGAGATGGAGGATCTGCGGGAGATCTCCAGAGAGCCGCCGCCGGGCGTGCTGCCCGGCTGACCGTCGCGGTCAATGATCCCGGGGCCATCATCGACGGCGTCAGTAGGTGGTGGTTCACAGCATGTCGTCGTGCGCCGCGCTGCGGCCGGTCCGGTATCAAACGTCAAAACACTGGGATGAACTGCTAGTCGGAGTCGCGCAGGGAATCCAGCATGCGCAAATACACCAGGCCGGCCATGATGAGTTCATCCTCGTCGCGGACGCCGGCCTCGTAGCGTTTGTGGATATAGCGGGCGAGCGACGCGCGACGTTGATCGTTCTCATCAACGTCCGCGTGGAGCATCAAATACGTGCTCCATACCCGCGCGGCGATCTCGGCGGGTCCTTCCGGAGTTTGTTCAGCCATCTGCCTCCCCGTTGCCATGACAATGGCAGCATTGACCGCTTTGTTCCTGGAACGCCCCATCGCCGCGGCGGTTTTCACCCCGGCTGCTGGTCAAAGCTGTAGCGGCCGACTCGACCACGCTCGCGCGCGAACCTCCGCCAGCCCGGTTCTTTTCATCAAGACGCGAGAGTCTTCAAAAGGACGACGTACATGCCCAAGGCGAACGACAAGGCGAACGACAAGGCGAACGGCGACGCAAACGATCTGGAAGGCGCACAGGATCAAGGCGGCAAGCATGGCGGACAGGCCGGCATGCCGAAGCCGACGACTCGACCCGCCGACACGACGGAAGATCCCGGGCCAAGGCTTCGGAAAGACGCCGTCGGGCAGCCGTCGCGAGATCATTGACGGGCCGCGGAAGACCTATTCGGCCGCCTCCTGGCGGCGCAGCGCGGCCGGCGCCTCGGGGAACGGCTTGATCTGCCGCGGGCGGCCCATCAGGACCGGCTGAAACAGCACGGCTGCGGCCATGGTGCAGAGGAGCGAGAGCGCCATCATCTTGCCCATGCTCGCCATGCCCGGATAGTTCGAGGCCCACATGCTGCCGAACGCGATCGCGTTGGTCATCGCGCTGAACACCACGGCGCGGGTCAGCGTCGATTGCAGCAGGCCGGTTTTTCCGGCGCGCCAGGCCATGATGTAATAGATCTTGAAGGCGACGCCGACGCCGAGCAGCAGCGGCAGCGCGACGATATTGGCGAAATTGAGCGCGAGTCCGGAGATCACCGAAACTTCGAGCGTGACGGCGCCAGCCAGCAGCAGCGGGAACAGCGTCAGCAGAACGTCGGTCACCCGCCGCAATGCGATGAACAGCAGGATCGCGATGGCGACAAGCGCGAGAAGCCCGGCCTCGATGAAGGCCGACGTCACGGTCTTCCCGGATTCGTAGTAGCTGACGGCTGCGCCCGCCGCTGATGGTTCGGCGCGAAGCACCGCCCTGGCGAATTGCCGCAGCACGCTGGTCTTGTTCGGATCGCCCTTCGGCAGCGCCTGCACGCGGGCGCGGCCGTCCGGCAACAGCCAGTCGCTGACCAGGTTGGGCGGCAGCGACTTGATTGTCACGGTTTCCGGCGCAAGGCTCTTGCGCAGCCGATCGAGGTCATAGCGCAGCGGAGCGACAAGCGCGGCGGCAGCCCTGTCGCGGACACTCGGATCCGCGTCGGCGAGGCGTTTGAGCAGACTGGCGACGTTTCTGGCGGCGTCGGCGGAAGCATCTTGTTGGTCGCCTGCAACTTTGACGAGGGCATCCGCCGCGTTCCTGATAGCGGCGATATTGTCCTGGTCGCTCGGCGCGGGCTGCTGTTGCCGGGGATTGAGCGCCGGGTCGAGTGCCTTCGCCGCGCCCTGCAGGGCCGCGATCTTCTCCGGCTGGTCGTCCGGAACGAAGCTGCTCAGGGTCAGAACGCGCAAGACTTCCGGAACGGTCGCGAGATGCCGCGCCACCGCATCGGCCTGCTCGAGCGAAGGCGCCAGGATCTCCGCGTCGTTGCCGCTGGTTTGCGGGTCGCTCTGCAATCGCCGGTAGGTGACGACCGAAGGCGAATCCGGATTTTGCAGGTTCACCGGGTTGAAATCGAACGACAGATGCCAGAGCAGCGGCAAGCCCGCGAGCACGACAAGGACGGTGCCGGAGATCACGGCGACGCGGTGCCGCTGCAGAAAGTCGTCCAGCGGCGCTAGCCCCCTGAATCCGACGGCCGCCATCTCGCCGGGCGGATTGAGCACCATCAACATCGCCGGCACCAGCGTAATGCTGCAGGCAAACGCGATCAGCATGCCGCAACCAGCGATCAGCCCGAGCTCCGACAGGCCCTGATAGCTGGTCGGCAGAAAGGCGAAAAACCCGACCGCCGTTGCCGCGGCGGCCAATGCGAGCGGTTTGCCGGCCTTCTGCGCCGCGCTTCGCAGCGCCAGGCGCAAGTCGTGGTGTTCGCACCGCTCGGCGCGGTAGCGCACGCTGTATTGAATGCCGAAGTCGACGCCCAGTCCGACGAACAGCACGAAGAAGGCGATCGAGATCAGATTGAACGAGCCGACCATGGCAAGGCCGAGCGCCGCGGTCGCCGCAAGCCCGACCATCAGGCTGAAGAATACGGCGATGATGATCTTCGACGACCGCAATGCCAGCCAGAGAATCAGCAGCACGCCGAGCACCGCGGTCAGCGTGTCGCGCAGCGCGCTGCTGCTGATGATCGCAAACTGGTCGTCATTCATCGGCACCTGGCCGGTCAGGTTGACCGTGGCACCGGACTTGTCGGGAAGCTGGAGGTCGGCGGCCGCGCGGTGAATCGCAGCCTCGGCGGCGCGTCCCGGCTGGAGCACATTGAAATCGAGCTTGGGCGCGACTTCCACGAAGTGCCTGAGCTGGTCGGGCGACGGAGCGTGGCCTTGCAGCAATTCCTGCCAGGAGAATGTGGCCGGCTTGCCGGCGAGCACATCGCTCAAGGTCCGATCGGCCAGCGAGAGCGTCCAGGCCAGCTGCTCGAGCTTGATCTTGCCGGCGCGAACGCCCTCGGCGGCGAACGTCAGCGCCTTCATGACGCCGCGCAGGCTCGGATCGGTGGCAAGCACCGACAATATCGGCTTCGCACTGGTCAGTCCTTCGGCCGTCTTCCTGACATCCCCCGTGGTGTCGAACAGCAATCCATTGCGCGCGAAGAAATCGCCGCTGTCCGGCTGCCCCACATTGCTGAACAGTTCAGGGTTCTTTGTCAGCGCTTGCGCCAGCCCGTCCGTCGCCATTTCGGCATCTTCCGGCGTCCGCCCCCGCACGACCGCCACGATGCCCTTCTGCGGGAACGCCTGGTTGAGTTCGGCCTGCCTCTGATGCCATGGCAGTTTTTGCGAGATCAGACCTTCGACGTCGGTGTTGATGGAAAAGCGCGCGACGTCGAACACGGCTGTTCCGAGCAGCAACAGCGCGCCGGCAATGATGACCAACCAGCGATAATGGGCGCAGAAATCGACGACTCGAACGATCGCTCGGCTGATCATGACGGAAAATGAATCTCGCTAATTCAAACGCCCGGTCCGGCCTTGTTAACTTCCCGAGGAACCGCCGGTTCAATCCGCCTGTTTAAAAAAATTGCGAGACTTCGCGCCCAGAGCCCGTCGCGCCCAGAGCCCGTCTCATCTGTCTGTTAATCTGCCTCTGAGTTTCCCGCTCTCCCGAACGGTATTCCGCCGCCGCGCCCCTAGGCGGTATGGCCCTGGTCGATATTGTTGGGCGTCTTCTTTTCCCTTTGCGGGGTCATCCTGGCAGGGTCCGGCGCGCCCGGGATGCCACGTGGTCCAAAGAGCTCGCGTTGTATGTCGTCTTCCGAGCGCGCGGGCTCGACGCCGTTGGGTTGCCGGGGCTCGGTCATGGGAACACTCCGTTTGGGAAATTGCACATGAATTGCACATTCGTGCCCATGGACCGGGCACTCGCCGAAGGCTCTGCTGACAGCTCGAAAGCAATCGGCCGTCTCTCAACACGCCATTTCGGTGACATGGGTCAACGGATGACGGCGGCCGCGGTTTCCAGAACCATCTACCTTCCATTTCAAAGGGATGTGAGAAAGGATGGGGAGGCTGGCGCGCCCGGACGGGCGGCGCCCGAGGAACTCCGGCCCGACCAGGGAATTGAGTTCAGTCGGTCCGAGGGTTCGCGTGCCGAGCGCAACGTTTGCCGCCCCCGTGAGACATGTCGAGGTCGCGACGCTGCGACGTCGAAGACGCTGGAAGACAGGGCTGGAAGACGAATGGGGCTGGAAGACAGAGCGGCGGGAAGGCAAAGGGGCTGAAGGACAGATATGGGTCTCGTCAAATACGCGCTGAAGTTTCGCGTATCCTTTTTCGTGTTGTCGATCCTGATGATGTTGGGCGGCGTCGGAGCCGCGGTCGTGATGCCCAAGGACGTGCTGCCGACGGTCGATATTCCGGTGGTCGTCATCGTATGGACCTATACCGGGCTCGATACGACGGACATGGCGCAACGGATCACGACGTATAGCGAGTTTTCGCTCTCCAACAACGTCAACAACATCCGGCGCATGGAAAGCACCACCCTGCAAGGGGTGGCGATCGAACGGGTTTATTTCGAGCAGAACGTCTCTGTCGACCTCGCCATCACGCAGGTCGTCTCGGCCATGAATTCGATCCGCGCGCTGATGCCGCCGGGCGTCCAGCCGCCCGTGGTGATGCGGTTTTCCGCGTCATCCGTGCCGGTGGTGCAGCTCGCGCTGTCGTCCGACCAGCAGAGCCAGTCGCAGCTCTACGACTACGCGCAATACCGCATTCGTCAGACGTTGACCCAGGTGCCGGGAAGCACCTTGCCCTCGCCCTATGGCGGCGCGCCGCGGCAGATCATGGTCGATCTCGACATGCACGCCCTGCAAGGTTACGGGCTGACGCCGCTCGACGTGACCAACGCGCTCTCGGCGGAAAACCTCACCGTTCCCTCGGGCGAGGCCAAGATCGGCACCGGCCAATACCCGATCAGGCTCAACTCGGCGCCCGAGGCGATTTCCGCGCTCAACGCTCTGCCGGTCAAGGTGGTCGGCGGCACCCCGATTCTGGTTCGCGACGTGGCCTATGTGCGCGACGGATCGCCGCCGCAGCAGAACATCGTGCGCGCCGACGGCCGCCGCTCGGTGTTGCTGACCATCCTGAAGAACGGTGAGGCCTCGACCTTGTCGGTCGTCAACAATGTCAAGAGTTTCCTGCCGCAAATACGCCAGGCCGCGCCGAAGGGATCGAAGATCGACCTGCTGTTCGATCAGTCCGTCTTCGTGTCGGGCGCGATCATGGACGTGCTGCGGGAAGGGATCATCGCGGCGGGCCTGACCGGCCTGATGATCCTGCTGTTTCTCGGCTCCTGGCGCTCGACGCTGGTGGTGCTGATCTCGATCCCGCTGTCGATTCTCACCTCGCTTGCGGTGCTGGCGCTGCTCGGCCACACCATCAACATCATGACGCTCGGCGGGCTGGCGCTGGCGGTGGGCATCCTCGTCGACGATGCGACGGTTGCGATCGAGAACACCTACCGGTTGATGGAGGAGGGCAGGCCGTTCCGCGAATCCGTCGCCGAGGGCGCGGCCGGTATTGCCAAGCCGGCGCTGATCTCGACGCTGGCGATCTGCGCGGCCTTTGTCTCGGTGCTGTTCTTGAAGGACACGCCGAAATTCCTGTTCACGCCTCAGGCGCTCGCGGTGGTTTTCGCGATGCTCGCCTCGTACCTGCTGTCGCGCACGATCGTGCCGATCTTCATCGATGTTCTGGTCCGGCGCGAGCATGAACGTCGTTTCGGCTCGGGCGAACATGGCGGCGATCAGGGACACGAGCGGTCGCATCAGGATGACGAGAAGCCGGGACTCTTTGCGCGCTTCCATGGCCGCTTCGAGCGGGCCTTCGCCCGCTTTCACGACGGCTACATCGGACTGCTGCATGTCGTGCTGGAACGGCGTATCGCGGCTTTCGTCGTGGTCGGCGGTGTCGTTGCCCTGGCCGGTGTGCTGTTCATGTTCGTCGGCGAGGACTACTTTCCGCAGATCGACGCCGGAGAACTGACGCTTCATGTCCGAACCCGGCCCGGCCAGCGGATCGAAACCGCGGAGCAGACTTTCGGCGCGATCGAAGACAAGATCAGGGAGATCATCCCTGCCAAGGATATCGGCCTCGTGCTCGACAACATCGGGCTGCCCGCCAGCAACTACAATTTTGCGTTCGGTGACGGCTCCTTCGTCGCCAACAATGACGGGCAGATCCTGATCTCCTTCAAGCCCGGCCACGCCTCCACCGATGCCTATCGGGCGCGATTGCGGCAGGTTCTGCGGGAAGCCTTTCCCGATGTCATCTTCTACTTCCAGCCGGCGGACATGATCACGCAGATCCTGGATTTCGGCTCGATCACCCCGGTCGACGTTCAAGTCACCGGCCGCAACGCCGCCAAGGACCTCGATGTCGCCCAGCATATCGAGGCGCGGTTGCGCGCGGTGCGCGGCGCCGTCGACGTGCATATTCAGCAGATCACCAATGCGCCGGAGTTCTTTGCCGATGTCGACCGGCAAATGGCGCAGGAGATCGGCTTGACCGAGCAGCAGGTCGCCAATGCCCTCAACGTCTCCCTGGCCGGCAGCTTTCAGGTCACGCCGAATTTCTGGGCTGATCCCAAGACCGGCATTCCCTACCAGCTCTGGGTGCAGACGCCCGAATACCGCAACGATTCGCTGACCGACGTCGGCAATACGCCGCTGTTCGTGTCGACCGCGACCGCAGGCCAAGGAGGCGCCGGCGTCGTCACGCTGTTCGACAATATCGCAAAACTCCGCCGCCAATCGGAGCAGACCGTGGTCAACCACGTCAACACCCAGCCGAAATACGACGTTTTTGCCAGCGTCCAGGACCGCGATCTCGGCGCGGTGAGCGGCGAGATTTCACGGATCATGCAGGACGAGCAGAAGAACCTGCCGGTGCCGGACAAGATTTCGGTGCTCGGCCAGATCGCCGACATGCACAGCGCGTTTCAGAACCTCGGCTTGGGACTTGCGATCGCCATGGTGGCCGTGTACCTGCTGATGGCGGTGAACTTTCAGAACTGGGGCGATCCGTTCGTCGTGCTGGCGGCGCTGCCGCTCGCGTTCTGCGGCATCGTGATGAGCCTGTTCGTCACGCAGACGAGCTTCTCGATTCCCTCATTGTTTGGCGCCATCATGAGCGTCGGCGTGGCGAGCGCCAACTCGATCCTGCTCGTGACCTTTGCCCGCGAGCATCGGGAACAGACCGGCTGCAGCGCGGTGGAAGCCGCCATCAAGGCGGGCGAGACGCGGCTGCGTCCGGTGTTGATGACGGCGGCAGCCATGTTCGTTGGCCTGATTCCGATGGCGCTCGGTCTGGGCGAGGGCAGCGAGCAAAACGCCGCGCTGGCCCGCGCCGTGCTCGGCGGCGTCCTGGTCGGGACCTGTTCGACCCTGTTGTTCGTTCCCTTGCTCTATTCGGTATTGCGGAGCGGCGAGGCCAAACCCTTGAAGGATTACATATGACCGCTGCGACGACGGATGACCGGCTCTCGGCGAAAAGCGATGAGGCCAGAGGCGAGCAGGCCAGGAGCGATCAGGTTAATGCCGAACAGGCCACCAGGAGCGAGCATGCCGAGGCTGAACAGGCCGGGCGCGACGACGAGCCGCGGCGAAAGCCCGCTCCGCCATCGTCCAGGTTGCTCTGGCTTGTTCTGCTGGTCGTGACGGTTGCGCTCGCGATCGGCGCGGTGGGGCATTGGCGCACCTATGCGGCCGCCAAGGAGACCCAGGACGATATCAACAATGACGTGCCGAGCGTGCGCACGGCGCCGGCGAAACTGCTGTCCGATCCGATCAAGATCACCTTGCCGGGCCAGACGCAGGGGTTTGACCAGGCCAACATCTTCGCGCGCGCCACCGGCTATATCGCGCAGCGCTCGGTCGACATCGGAAGCCTGGTCAAGCAGGGCGATCTGCTGGTCAAGATCGCATCGCCCGATCTCGACCGCCAGCTCGACCAGGCCGAGGCCCAGCTATCGCAGATGAACGCGGCGCTCGGGCAGGCCAAGGCGCAGGTCAGTCTGTCGGAGGCGAATCTCAGGCTCGGCAACGTGACCTTCGCGAG
>NZ_JBAURI010000147.1:0-8680 GCF_049581145.1 Bradyrhizobium sp. | reverse complement strand
GGGAGATCTGGACCGGCAACCAGCACGACAACATCCAGTATCTGCGCATTCTGGTACGCAAGCTGCGGCAGAAGATCGAGACCGATCCGAACCAGCCGCGCCTGCTGATCACGGAATCGGGCGTCGGCTATCGGCTACAGAATCGTCTCGAAGCTTGCCCTGCCGAGTAGACGTGCCCGCGCAAGTCGGTCTGGAGCAGAGACCGCATGCTTTATCTCCTCGCCACGATGACGGTGTCCGTTGAATTGGCCATGCTGCATCCCGCCACGCGCAAATCATTCTACGTCGTCGTATCCCGCAACGGCATTGGCCGCGATTGCTGGTGCTGGGAGATACGTCGCAGGAGAAACCCGATGGGCGTCAGAATCCGGGAGGGCGGCTTCCCCTCCCATCGCGCCGCGGAGCTCGCAGGACGAGACGCCCTGGAAGACTTTCTCAACAGCCTGTCGAGGGAAACGGGTCTCCAAAACACCTTTTGACCCCTCCTCAGCCGCAACGTGACGCGATCGCGGGCTGCACCGCCGCGAGATCCCGAGTTGCTGGAACGAACTTGCTGGAACGCGAAACAGATCTTTGGACAAATCGGCGTCGTGAACGTGGCCTTCATCGTGAACGCTTCAAGGGGTGAAGCGGCCGCGACCACGGTTCGCTTGAGCGCCGTCGTAGCGATTGCGAAGGCGCGATCGCTGCTGCGGGACGGCTGGCAGGTCTTCATCAGCGCACCCGACGGCGTTCGCTACATGCCCGACGAATTCGACAAGCTGCTCATGCTCGATCCCGCCGTTCGATCATCCCCATAAGCCTTGCGTCGAGCCGGCGCGTCAGCGAGGCAGATTCCACAACCCGTCCAGTCCCCGCACAAGAGCCGCCTCAACGGCAGCTTCGCTTGCGCGGCAAACAACAGCCAGATAGATACAGAAAATATCGTTTTGCCCCAAAAATACGTGCTTTGCTCAGAAAGAGGACATGGCCTTGGAATTCCTGATGGGGCGCATCACGGTTCTGGGATTTGAGGCCCAGAACTGGATGTTGATCGCAGCCGTCGTGATCGCCGTTTTCATGGTCGTCATCTGGAAGACAAGGGACCGGAGCTGAACAACGCGCTTGCGTCACCGCGCTGCTTTCACATCAACCACCCCTTCGCCGCCATCGCATAACTGGCGCGAATTGCGTCAGCGCCTGACCCAATCAATGACAAGCATCGCGGGTCTCGATGAGAAGGTTCAATCGCCCTCCATCGCAGACGGGCCCGAATACGATTCGCGCGCGACAAAAGATACGATCCGTACGCCGGCCACGCCGTCGTTGAACGCGCGGCGGATTCGGCGACCGCGCGTTCCGGCCGAGTCAGGCGGTAGACGCGCTCGATCGCCGATTGTCGGCAACGACGAAACCGGGACTGCGACCCCGATCGATCCAGCCGGGTAATCTGTCCAAAATTTAATTCTCTTCGCGGTCCCGAACCTCAATCGAACCTCGGTCCACTGCGTTGTTTGTTCGCTGCAGCCGGCGACGCCTCGCGTGCCGCAACGGCAATATCCCAGGTGATTGATTCAAGGTGACTCAATTGCGCCCGACGTCCGCCAGCTTTTCTGGGTTTCGCCAACCGTTGCTGGCAACCGTACTTCTCGCGATGGCGTTGTCGATTGCGCCAGTCATGAGATCATCGTTCGCGCAAACGATCCCGCAAGCCGACCCGATGCGGGCCGGCCCTCTCGGAGAGGAGGCGATGGGATCGGATAGCGCGCCGGTGACAATTATCGAATACGCATCGCTGACGTGTCCCCATTGTGCGCATTTCGCGGAGGAGACCTTCCCCAAGCTCAAGAAGGAGTACATCGACACCGGGAAGGTACGGTACATCTTTCGCGAATTCCCGTTTGATCCATTGGCTGCCAGCGGCTTCATGCTTGCCCGCTGTGCACCGAAGGGTGACTATTTCTCGGTCATCGGGCTCCTGTTTCGAACCCAGGAGCAGTGGGCTGTGCCGGAGCCAATCGGGCCATTGTTATCCGTCGCCCGGCAGGCCGGCTTCACAAAGCAGAGCTTCAAGGCCTGCCTGGCCAAGCAGAAGGTGCTTGGCGGAATCGAATGGGTTCGCGATCGAGCCGCGAAGAAGTTTGGGGTTGACGCCACTCCGACGTTCTTCATTAGCGGTCGAAAATACGTTGGCGACATGTCGATTGCAGAGCTGGATGAGGCTATCCACCCCTCTACGGGAAGTTGATCATGGGGCCTCGGTTCATGCATCATCGTCCCGGCGGCAACAAGCCGTCCATTCCCGAACGGCCTGATGGCTCCCGGAAGCCGGGTCGGCGACATGTGCCTTTCGACGGGGCCAAGGCCCGCGCCGGCTCCGCTCGCAAGAATAACGACTTTTTGACAAAACGCCCGGGACCGCATCTCTACTCACCGCGTTTCTCAAGCGCTCGACGATGTGAGCGGGCGCCAGATGCGCGCGCGAGCCACCACGCGGCGTGATGAATCGCCAGGTGCGGGCCGGTTTGGCGGAGAGTTTCCAGCCGGTCACAGATCGATTTCGGCAGAGCGTCGGATGAGCGGTCGGGGTTCGCGGCAAACGCAGCGACGAAAGGCTTTGAGGTCGCACGTGAAAAACATCGGAATACTGGTTGGGGCTATTATCTGGTCGCTCGTGCCGGCGATCACCCAAGCGGCCCAGCCGTGGGAGACGACCGATCGAACCGGTGATTTGCAGCAGACCGACAAGATACCGGTCATTGCCGCCAAGGACATCGTCGGGAAATCCATCGCCGATCGGAACGGAAATGCCGCAGGCCGGGTCGCATCGCTGATCGTCGACAGTGCAGGCGGGAAAATCAAATATGTCCTGATCGAGGGGAGTCCGAACTTTGATTTGGGCGGCTATCTCGTTGCGGTGCCGTGGCCGTCATTGACCTTCGGCCTCGACGGGAGAACGATCGCCGTCAACGTTACCGCAGACGAGTTGCGTCACGCTCCGCTGATCGATCGCAGCCTGATCTACCAGATGGTCGCATCGAGTACGCAAACGAGGCGTTATGGCTATTGGGGTTACCCGCGCGGGGTCGACCCGTACGGGTACGCCGACCTCGGCCCCGGGGATCCCTATCGGCCCGGCTTTTTGCCCGTGCCCGGTGGCTGTGCCGGTCTTTCGACCCCTGCTGGGGCGATGACAGAAAGAACTCAATGCGACCGGCTGACAGAACTTGAGCGCCAAACGGGCGACCCGCCGCAAGCGATCCGGACAGATCATCCCGCTCAGGAGCAGAGCAGCTTGAAGTTGGATCGGCAGCCGCCGGATCGACGAGAAACTTACAGTGATCAAAACTCGGGTCTTGCAGGCGATAACTCGGCTGTTGCAACCGATCAGTCGGGTAACGGTCAACGGGCGCATGAGGATCATCGGAGCGACTCCGCCGGCAGCCTTACCATAGACCAAAATGCCGTGGTCTCCGCGTTGCGGGCTCCGACGACCACATCGACATCCGGACTCACATCAGCACGCGTGTATTCCGAAAATGGCAGTCTGATCGGCCAGATTGATCAGGTTGTCATCGATCTCGATCGCGGCGATATCGCATACGTTGGGCTAGAGCGCCGTCAGCATTCCGGGCACCATCTGACCCGGCTAGCGATACCGATTCGAGCGCTGACCTGGTCCACCCACGATTCCGGAGATGACCGTCTAACGGTGAGCGAGCTGCTGCTGCGAAACACGCCGGCTCTCGAAGCGGGTGGGACCAGCCGGTCTCGCTTCGTTTCGAAGCAGAATCTCGCGGAACTTTACGCGCACTTCGATCTGGCGCCCTATTGGCGAAGGCCCCGCGATGGCTAAACGGTCACCGGCACCGCTCCACGTAACCGCGCGGTGGGACGGCCGCAATTCGACGTCGGGCGAAGATCAGACAGCAAGCCTGAGATAATTCTTCAATGCCGACCAGACGCCAGTTTCTTCGAGCCGCTGCGCTGCTCGCAACCGCTTCGGGGGCGGCCGAGCCTGTTCCGGCAGCGGCTCAGAGCGGCCCTCTCAACTTCTTCTCGACAGCGAGTATTGCCGAGGCCGGATTCGTCTACGGTCTGCCGATCGTGATGAACTACGAAATGATGTACAGGTGCGCCATTGACCGCTCCTCGAGGCAATTCAAGGCGCCCCTCAATCAGATCAGAAACGAGGACCGTATTCTTACCCACAAGGACACGGCTGCTCGTTCGCCGAACTGCGATACAATACGCTCCGTGGCCTGGATCGACCTGCGGGCGGAACCGGTTGTCGTATCGGTCCCCGCGATCGGACCGAAGCGCTACCTCTCAGTCCTGCTGTGCGATGGCAACCTCTACAACTACGGCTACATCGGTTCTCGCACCACCGGGAACGCGGGCGGCGACTTTCTCGTCGTCGGACCGGACTGGTCGGGCGAACCTCCGGCCGGCATCCGGAACGTTTTCCGGTCGACCACACAGTTTTCAATCGCACTATTTCGTACCCAGCTTTTCGACCCGAGCGACATCGACAACATCAAGAAGGTCCAGGCGGGATACAAGGTGCAGACGCTTTCCGGATATCAGAAGCAACCGCCGCCGCCCGCGCAAGCCATCCGCTTTCCAAAGATAGACAATCGGTTATTGAAGAGAAACTTCTTCGAATACCTCGCCTTCGCCCTGCAATTCGCACCGGCCCAATTCATTGAATCGGACATTCGCAACGAGCTTGCCCGAATTGGCGTCGGAGCCGGCCGGACCTTCAGGTTCAGCGATCTCTCGTTGAAGGAAAAGGTTGAGATAGCGTTGGGCATAAGGGTGGGCAACCGGGAAGTCGACAAGGCGCTCGTCGACGCCACCGTTGCGTTGGGCGGCTGGCAGTCCGTCGTGTGTTTTGGAGACGGCGCGTTCTACAACGGCAACTGGCTGTTGCGCGGGGCCCGGGCGGCGGTGGCCCTTTACGGCGATGATCCGCAAGAGGCCGTATGCCTGTTTACGCGGACGAGCGCAGACGGCGAGACGTTGGACGGCAGCAGGCGCAACTATGCGATCACCTTCTCCCCAGGTCAGTTACCGCCTGTGAACGCTTTCTGGTCTCTAACGATGTACGACGGAAATACGCAGTTCTTGAGCAAGAATTCGATAAACCGCTATCTCGTCAATTCGCCAATGCTGCCGACGATGAAAGCCGATGCAGACGGAGGACTGACGGTTCACATCCAGCACAGATCGCCGGGCCCCGACAAAGAGGCCAACTGGCTGCCTGCGCCAAATGGTCCGATTCTCTTGAAGCTGCGGCTGTATTGGCCCAAGATCCGACCGCCTTCGATTCTGCCACTCGGAAAAGGATCGTGGCAGCCTCCCATGGTCAAACAGGCATAACGAGCCAAGAACTGCGCGGCCGCAACGGCGCCTGTTGCTTTGGTTCCCGTCGCCGATCTCGCGCCGGGGTGGCGTCGAGCGGTTGTCGACGCAATATCTGCACTCGGCTCGCGGCTTCACACGCCTGCGACGCTGCACGGCGCTTCCACCCGTGGCGCAGTCCGCATCACGGCTGGCGTTCGACGACGCGCCGATTTGTGGAAGCGCTGGAGGGCCCGAGCACGGCAGCACCGCCATCCGGCCAAAGTCACCGGTCTGGAACCTTTGGCTGGGCTGCTGCTTCTAGTTGGCGCACGGCGCGTAGCGGGCCTCATCGCGCGGGTTCGACTGCTGATATCTGCGCCAACGTTTTACGCTGGAAGCTGATCGAAACTCGAGGTCGCGGCGTTGAGCAGCCGAGCCGCGGGCAGGCGCTACTAAAGCACCCTGTCGCTGAGTTTGCGGAGCGCGATCGAAGGGTGGTTTGGTGCGTAGTTCTGTCACTGCATATAGGACCTGGCGAGACATTCTCGCGGAGCACCCGCCTGCCCGCCTCGTTGCCCGGCGGCCATACTATCGCTGGCTGGTTGTCGGCACGGTCTGCATCGGCGCCTTCATGGGGCAGCTCGACGCCAGCATCGCACAGCTGGTTCTGCCAGTGCTCGAACGCGAATTTCATCATGGCCTCGGCCTCATCAGTTGGGTGGCCATCGCCTATACGCTGACACTGACGGTCCTTCTGCCGGTGTTTGGCCGCGTTGCCGATCTTTATGGCCGGAAGACCCTCTACACGGTGGGCTTCCTGCTGTTCGTGACGGGATCGGGGCTTTGCGGCATTGCGCCGGATTTGCCGTTTCTGATCGGGTTTCGGATTTTCCAGGCGGTCGGCGCCGCATTGTTGCAGACCAACAGCATAGCCATCGTCGTCAGTGCCGCGGGCGAACAGCATCGCGGACGGGCCATCGGTCTGCAGTCCGCCGCGCAGGCGGTGGGGCTCAGCGCCGGTCCAGCAATCGGCGGCTTGCTCATTCATGCATTGAGCTGGCGTTGGATTTTCTGGATCAATGTGCCCATTGGCCTGCTCGGTGCCATCATTGGCTGGCTTGTGCTGCCGCAGACCAAGACACATGCGCGCGGTCGGCAATTTGACTGGCGTGGCGCGCTGCTCCTCGCCCCGGCCCTGACGGCGCTGGTCCTTGCCATCAACCAAGGGCACGCGTGGGGCATTCGATCACCCGCGTTTCTCTGCTGCGCGTTCGTGCCGCCGCTTCTGCTGCCGCTGTTCATCTGGCGGGAGAACCGGCAACGCGCGCCGCTGCTCGACACGATGCTGTTCCGCCAGCACGTTTTCTGGGCCGGTAATCTCGCCGGCTTGCTGTCTTACGCAATGCTGTTCGGGGTATTCTTTCTCATGCCCTTCGTTTTCGAGCGCTCATTTCATGAAGACGCGCTCGCGGCCGGGTTCCAGTTGATGGCGGTTCCGGCATTTATCGGACTGTTGTCACCGCTGAGCGGTGCGCTCTACGACCGGGTCGGCCCGCGACTGCTTGCGACCGCCGGCATGCTGCTCAGTTTCATCAGCTTCGTCTGGCTCGCGTTGGCGTTGCGACCCGGACAAACCGCCCCGTTGCCGTTGACACTCGCGCTTGCGCTGTTGGGCATTGGGCAAGGACTCTTCACATCGCCGAACAACAGCTCGGTCATGGCGGCCGCGCCCGAGCATGACGTCGGGCAGGCCGGCGGAATCCTCAACGTGACACGATCGTTCGGCACCAGTGTCGGCGTGGCAGCGGCGGCGGCTGTTCTCGCGTGGCGTCTGGGCGCCACGACCGGGCGGATTGGCGACAGCCTGCACGCGCCGCCCGAGGCGCTCCTGAGTGCCGCGCGCGTCGTGTTGGCCATGTTCGCCATCTTCGCGCTGATCGCCGCCGCACTTTCGTGCATGCGCCGCGAGGGCGAGCGAAAGCGGCGCGGCGCCGACGAAGAAGCAACCATTTGAGAGGACGCCTTGGGGCCACTCGAGAGCGCGGTCGCGTTGGCGTTTCATGTGGCACCCTCCGCGCACTGCTTGATCGGCCAAATATACTCCTGCCTCCATCGCGTTCCCTGTGAATGGGTCCTCGTGCTCGCCGTGATTGCTCTTGCCGAGCAATCATCTCGGCACAGAAACCTCATCGCACCGACCTTACGGAGTTTTCATCATTCGTCCCGCCGGTTCCGGCAACGGCCCGGCGTCCTGAGGCGTTGAGTGATCGCCGGAACGAATCCGGCAACCCAAACAAGCTCGAAAGGACGACCATGAAAGCACTCGCTATTGCATTGCTCGCCAGCGGCGTGATTGCCGCGCCGGCGCTCGCCGCTTCTGGCGGATCCCAGCAGCCACAGTCCACCCAGATGCAACCCACCCAGACGCAGAACAGCGGCCAGCAGAACAGTTCCGGGCAGTCGGCTCAGAATGCTCCGAATAACCAACCGATACCGCCGCAGAAGCTGTCGAGCACGGAGGTCAAGCAGGTTCAGCAGGCTCTCGACAAGGATGGATTCCGCGCCGGCCGGACCGACGGACGGTGGGGACCAGAGACGCGAGTCGCCCTGGAAAAATTCCAGCAGAGCAAGCAAATCCAATCGAACGGCCGGCTCAACCAGCAGACAATCGCAGACCTCGGTCTGAATACCTCGGAATTTTCGCAGAACCAGAAGACAAAGTAGCCGCGGCTTGCACGCTGCCGGGGCGCTCGGCGCAGGGACGCGCCCCGCGCCGGGCCCCCGCGGCGGCATTGCGCCAATTCGGTCCAGGCCGAACGATCCGGCAAAGCCGGCCGGTGGAATATGAATGAAGCCTTGGGCATCAAGTTCGATTTCTTCGCTCGGGTTTGTCCGGGTCCTACGCCGCCAATCATAGCCCCTGCCCGACCGAACGCTCGTACTCCCGCTCCATGAGACGGAAGCAATCGCAGCACAGGCTCTTGAGCAGCTCGGGATGCTTGATGACGATCAGGTTCCGGCTTGTTTCGATCACCCGTTCCCTTTGAAGGATCTCGAGGCATTCGGTGACGCTCGCCCGGCGCACTCCCAGTAGGCCCGCCAAGGTCAGATGCGTCAACGGCAGCTCGTTCCGCTGAAGTCCGCTGCGCGCAAGAAGCAGCCATCTTGCGAGGCGCTGCTTGAGCCGATGAGCCGAATTACATGCCCCCGACTGAGAGGTCTGCATCAGGACGACGCCGACATACCGATAAAGAATCGCATGGAGTACCGGCAATTCGTTCAGAGCGGCGCGGAAATCGCTCATGGGAATTTGAATCGCGCTTCCGCCGACTCGCACGACGCGCCGATGCAGCAG
>NZ_JBAURI010000146.1:0-2863 GCF_049581145.1 Bradyrhizobium sp. | reverse complement strand
GATCGGGACGCTCTCGGCGGGCTGCTATCTGTTCGTCGTCGATCAGCCGATCACGGCATCGGACATGGATGCCAAGTCTGATGCCGTGTCCGATGCCGGGTCCGATGCCAGGTCCGATCCCGGCGCTGACGTGCTGCCGGCCGGCGCGGCTCCGACGGAGAAACCGTAGGCGCTGTCAGGTCTCACGCCCACGATCGCGACGGCACGAGCCATCGCTCCGGCGCGACTATTGGCGCGTGCCGTCTCGCCGCGTCACTCCGGCAGACCTGCCAACCGCAGGCCTGCCAGCACTCTCTCCATCTTGCTGTTGAATGCGGCCGTGCCGACCATCGGCCCGAAATTGTTCAAGGCCGTGTTCGGCCACAGCTTCATGTAATGGTCCAGCGCCTCGCGCGCTTCCTGCTCCCGGCCGGCCAGAGCATAGGCCGAAGCCAGATAGGCTGCAGGGTGACCCGCATTGGGCGCCTCGAGCGCCGCGCGCGACAACAGGTCGATCGCCTTCTGATCCTGCCCCTGCATCAGGTAGATCAGGCCGATTCCCTGATTCCAGCTCCAGCGCATGCGGGATTCCGGCGATATGCGATCGGCTTCGAGGAATTCGGCCATGGCCTCGTCGAGCTGCCCCAGCATGAGCCTGTTATAGCCGATCTCCTTGTGCAGAAACGGGTAGTTCGGAAAGCTCCGCGCCGCTTCGCTGCATGATCTGATGCCGGCCTCGAACTGTCGCATCGCGCGCAGGATGTGACATTGGGCGCCGCGCACGATCATGCTGTCCGGCGCAAGACGGACGGCGTCCTGCAGCGACAGATCCGCCGCGTGAAGGTCGCCGATCACATCGCCGGACCAATGATTGAGCACGCCGGTCACGATGGCAAAGGTCAAACGCGCCAGGGCCGCAGCGTTATGCGGGTCGAGGTCCACCGCCCATTGCTCGAGCGCGCGGGCGGCCTCATAATCCTCGCGCGAGACCATGTTGATCTGCTCGGAGATGTGATTGAGCTTCGCCGCGGTCTCGACATTGGCTCTGGTCCGTTCGGAGTGTGCCGATCGCACGAGATGGTTCCACGTCAGAGCCGCGAAACCTGAAAGGCCGATTGCCGCGACGGCCGCCAAGGCCGGGCGCCGGACCGCGCTGCGGCGCGGCTCGACCGGTTTCGGCACGACCCGTGCTGGCGCTGGCCAATGGCCATCGATCGTTGCCGCGGCCGGTACTGGCGACGCAGGCGACGCCCCATCGACCTCGTGCATGTCGACGGATTCGGAGGTGCCGTGTTGCCTTGGACCGCCGGCCGGCGGCTCGGTCGACGCCCGTTCCTCCCGCACCTGGCCGACGAAACGTACACCCTTGCGCGGCAGGGTCTTGATCAGGCGCTGCTCGCTTCCGCTGTCACCGATCGCGCTGCGCACGGCATTGATGCGCGTGCTGAGCGCCGATTCGGACACGATGCGGCCGCCCCAGATCTGTTCGATCAACTCGTCCCG
The DNA here is from genome assembly GCF_049581145.1 of Bradyrhizobium sp. Taxonomy (GTDB): domain Bacteria; phylum Pseudomonadota; class Alphaproteobacteria; order Rhizobiales; family Xanthobacteraceae; genus Bradyrhizobium. Next base: position 1,381 of record NZ_JBAURI010000146.1, on the reverse strand, counting down.
GCTGACGACCTGCTCGCGGTGACGGACCAGGTGCAGCAGAAGGTCGAAGGCCTGGGGCTCCATGGCGACCAATGTTGCGCCGCAGCGCAGCTCGCGCCGGCCGGGATCGAGCGCGTACTTATCAAAAACATAAAGCAATTCAGAGACTCCCGTCCCTCAACGGTCATCCAGTGTTTCGCGCCCCGTGAAACAGAAATAATGCGTTCCATAAGCAAAAAATAAGGTGTCCTGAAGGCGCGGCGCCGGTGCGTGGGGCAGGCTCGGCTGCGCGGCGCGGCCGGGCCGAGTGCCAGCGCCGCCTCTTCGATCGAGAATCAGGAGTTACCATGACCGCCATTGCCCACGCGTTGTCGCGCGCCTTCCAATCAACCGGCGAATTCGACACGTTGAAACTGATCGCTTTGTTTTGCGGGGTCGGCCTGCTGCTGTCTCTTGTGAGCATGGCCTATGGGCTGGACCTTGGCGTCGCCTTCTTCTGAGGGCGTTTTCAGTGGTCCCCGCACGCCAAACAAGCGTCGCGCGATAGTGGCGATTGCCGTTGGGCAAACCAGCCAGCCCGACCGGCGCGCCGAGGGTTCCGGCCGGCGTTGCGACAGATGGAGCGCTGGGCTCACCCAGACTTGCTCAGCGCCGTCCACGCCGCCAGTGAATCCATGTAATCGCGCCAGCGCACGATCTTTCGATTCTCGATCGTCGCAATCGAGACGAACCTGTTGTCGTAGGGCACATCGCTGGCGAGGACTTTCCCGTGCACTTCATATTCGAGCGTCACCACCCGTCCGTCGTCGGATGGATGCACGAGCAGCGCATCCCCTCGGTCGAGCCGGATGTTGCGTCCGTACCCGGAATAGAGGGAGATGAGAGCGTCACGGCCACGCGTCACGCGTGGCCATCCCGGAAATTCATATTGGAACTCGAACACCACATCGTCGGCGAGAGTGTCGAAATAATGCTCGCCATCAACATGGTTCGACAGACCCTTCATCATCACTTCGAAGCAAGGATCGAGAGCTTCGCAGGCGGGATACTTGCTGTTTGACATCCACCACCCCAACATGTCGCCACTCCGCCGGACGATACAAAGCTCAATCGGCGACGGCTTGAAGCCATGGCACACATCGAGGTGCGACGGAAGATTGACCTTGACCTGCGCCAGGATGGGTGGCGCGAAGCGATACCCATCAATTTGGAGTTTGGGACGCTACGGCAGCGAGTGTTCGAGGAAGAACCGCAGCATCTCCCTGGTTGCGTCCGGCCCTCGCGGATCCGTGTAGGAACCCGCCGGGCTGCCTCCCGACCATGCGTGCCCGGCTCCGTGGATGTTCCAATGCTCGAGGATTCCCTGCCCGCGCGAGTCGATGAGGATCGTGCGGGTATAGGC
>NZ_JBAURI010000145.1:0-2373 GCF_049581145.1 Bradyrhizobium sp. | reverse complement strand
GCTCGTTCACCATGGCGCGCGTCACCGCCCGCCGGCCGCAGTCGAAGGCAAAGGCAGTCTCAGTCGCATCCAGCGCAGCCTGCATGCTGAAATCGCGGCTGCCGTGGCGCGGCTTGTCGGTGACGATGCCCGGCATCGGCTCTGCCGCAAGCGTGCCGGCGTCGACGACCTCCAGGCTCGATCCCACTTCGCGCGCCAGCACCGATATCGCCGCACCGCCAGAGGCGAAATTGGCCATCATCGCAATCGTCACCTGTTGCGGATAGGCCGACACGCCCTGCGCGGCGATGCCGTGATCGCCAGCGAACACGATGATCGGCGCGCGATCCGCCCGCGGACGATCGGCATGCTGCAAGGACGCCAGGTCGATGGCGAGCGCCTCGAGCCGGCCGAGCGCGCCCGCCGGTTTTGTCAGTTCGTTCTGACGGCGAGATGCCGCCTCGCGATGGACGAGCGATACACCTGGACACTCCTGATAGACCCATTCGGGAAGCATGCGATTTGACCCCTGTTCGGTTATGCCGATATGCGCCTGATGATGTAGCTGTCCATGATCCAGCCATGCCTGGCCCGCGCGTCGGCGCGTGCCGCGACGATCATTGGCCCCACCTCGGCAAGCGCGCCCGACAGGAGGATCTGGTCGGGCATGCCGAGATAGGCGCCCCACCAGATCATCAATCCCTCAGCCGCCAGCGACTGGAACGCCGCGCCACCATCGAGCAGGACGACGATGGTTTCGACCCCGGACGGCCAGCCGCCGTCCCGCAGCCGCCGTCCCGTCGTGACCAGGAAAGGCTCGCCGATCTCGTTGAGCGGAATGGCATGCGCGGCGCAAAGCGCCTGAATCGACATCACTCCCGGAATCACTTCGATGACGGGCATCGGATCAAGCCGGCGCGCGATGCGAAGGCTGGAGTCGTACAGCGACGGATCGCCCCAGATCAGGAGCACCACCCGCCCCGATGTTGCAAGATGATGGTTGATCTCCCTCGACCATGCACCAGCTACCGCTTGGTGCCATGCGTCGACGCCGGCGCGGTAGTCTTCATGGGCAGAATCGCGCCGCGGCAGGTCAAATTCGACGACGCGCGTCGCGCTGTTGGTCAAGACGCGCGCGCAGATGGTCCGACGCAGATCGGCGAGATCGGATTTCTGCTCGCCTTTGCGCGGGATCAGGATCAGGTCTGCGGCATTGATGACGCGGATCGCCTGGAGCGTCAATTGCTCCGGGTCGCCACAGCCGATGCCGATCAGGGACAGAGTGAACACGACGACAATTTCCTGGCCGGAGTGACGACGCGCTGGCCGGGGCGGCTCATGGCTCCTTCCCCGCCAGCGCGCCATAAAGGATCAGCGCGGTCGCGGCGACGCTCTCCTGCGCGAGCCGTTCGGCAAGTTGGCCGATCGTTGCGCGCATGAACGTCTGATCGGCGTGGCCGATGGACTCGGCAAGCAGCGCCGGCGTGTCCGGAGACATCCCCTGCGCGATCAGCCGCGCCGCAAGCGCCGGAAAGGTTCGCTTGCCCATATAGACCGCGGTCGTCGCACTGGGGTCCGCCAGCGCGATCCAGTTGAGGTCCTCCGGCAGCTCGCCGTTGACGTCGGCGCCGGTGATGAACTGGAGGCGGCGGGCGGTATGCCGGCGGGTCAGCGGCAAACCCGAGGCGGCCGCCGCCGCAGAGGCCGCGGTGACGCCGGGAACGATCTCATAGCCGACGCCGGCCGCGCGTAGCGCGTCGAGCTCCTCTTCGAGCCGGCCGAAGATTCCGGCATCGCCCGACTTCAGCCGCACCACGGCTGCACCGGTGCCGGCATAGTCGACCAGGAGCCGGCTGACATGCGCCTGCCGGGCGGACGGCCGCCCGGCGCGCTTGCCGACCGAGACCAGGCGGGCATCCTTGCGGGCATGTTCAAGGATCGGCCCGGAAGCGAGATCGTCGTACAGCACGACATCGGCGGCGCGAAGCCGCGCGGCGGCCTTGAGCGTCAGCAGTTCGGGATCGCCGGGCCCCGCGGAGACGAAGGAAACGAAGCCGCTCATCTGTCCTCCGCGATGAGATGAAAAAACGTGCCGCTGACGCGTCCGCGACGCGAGCCGGTCTCGGCGACATCGATGCCGTTGGCGTCGCGCACCCGGGCGAGCGGCGCATCGGGCTGAGCGATGATCGTGGCATAGTGGAATTCATGGCCGCGCAGCCGCGCGCCTTCGCGATGTCCCGGCAGCTGGGCCGTGAGTTCCGCCAGCCGGTAACCGAGATGCATGCGCCGCGTGGCAAAGCTGGTCTCGAGCCCAAGCAGCCCCGTCATCTCATGTCGGGCGCCATCCGCGTCGACGAGCCCTGCCCCGAGCACCATGTAGCCGCCGCACTCGCC
>NZ_JBAURI010000144.1:0-4649 GCF_049581145.1 Bradyrhizobium sp. | reverse complement strand
GGCCAGACTCTGCCTGTTTTCATCCAACCCAAGCCGAGCAAGAGAAGAACGCCACAAAGTGCGACTAATACTTTGAGGGAGAAGAATACCAGAAATTGCGCGTGATCGCTCGAATATGAATAGTAAGATCCGCTACCGTTTCTTCCGGTTTGGTATATCCGGCCCGACATCCAGACTTCGGACAGTACGTTGCCGAGGCCCCAAGCCGTCGCCAATGCCAGAACGGTAAAGATTACTTTTTTTCAACATACCCACGACCACGTCCGGCGTTAGCTTTCTAAATGCACGGATAGCGCCATTTCAAAGCCCGGCGCAGGATAAGCAGCACCACAACGTTTGCCGCGACGGCGACCCAAAGGTAGGACGGTATCGGCAGCAGGTTTCGATGAATGTAGCCGATGTAAAAAGTGAGACCGAAGAGGACAAGAACCAATCCGTTCGCTGCCTTATGTAGGGGTGATTGCAACTGTCCCGATGCTGCACGCTCTGCGGTTTTCTCGCGTGCTCGCCTCCCGATCCAAAAGAGAAATACAAAAAAAGCTATAGCGATAATCCACGCCATGCCAGTTGCCCCTTACAGATTGCCATTGGGTTCGGTCATCTTCATGGTCTTGCCGCCCGAACGTCACTAGGTTGTAAGAGCCAATTGCGTCAACCCTTAACACGCTGAATGCTCAATTTAGAATGAAGCGGGCGACTTACGGCATGGGTCAAGGGCTGCTGTGGCCGGTCGGCTGATGGCGCAGCCGGTGTACCCCCAGCTTCGGAAATAACCCCTCCGTTCCGGGACTTACGTTCCGTGCCAAAGAACGAACCCGCTCTCGCGGGAAGGCGCTGCGGCACGGCCGGGTGTATTGCGTCTGACGCCGTAACTATTTGATCGAGCACAGGTGACGGGCGGGCGCTCCGTCTTGAGGATCGAGGGGTTCAAGCACTCCAACCTCAAGACAGGAGCCCCCAATGAGCGAGAAGCCCATCAGCCCGCTGCGCCAACGCATGCTCGATGACATGAACATGCGCCGGTTCGTGCCCGATACGCAACGCGAGTATATCCCTGCCGTCAAGAGGCTCGCGAGCTTCCTCGGACGTTCTCCCGACACCGCGACAGCGGAAGAGCTGCGCGCGTTCCAGCTGCATCTGACGGAGACCGGTGCGCAACCACCGAGCATCAACGCGACCGTGACGGCGCTGCGGTTCTTCTTCAAGGTGACGCTCGACCGGCCGGAGACGACGCGCCGTCTCGTGTTCGTCTACGAACCCCGCAAGCTGCCGCGGGTGCTCTCGCCCGAAGAGGTGTTGCGCCTGCTGGAAGCCGCACCCAGCCCCAAGCACAAGGCCGCGCTCAGCGTTGCCTACGGCGCCGGTCTGCGCGCCATGGAGGTCGTCGCGCTGAAGGTCTGCGACGTCGATTCCAAGCGCATGATGATCCGGGTTGAGCAAGGCAAAGGCCGCAAGGATCGCCATGCCATGCTGTCACCGCAGCTGCTGGAGCTGCTGCGCGACTGGTGGCGCATCGCCCATCCCCAAGTGTGGATGTTCCCCGGTCGTGATCGCATCAACCCGATGACGACGCGCCAGCTCAATCGGGTGTGCCACATGGCCGCCGAGTTGGCTGGGCTGCCCAATTGGGTGGCGCCGCACACGCTGCGACACAGCTTCGCTACCCACCTGCTCGAGCAGAACATCGATATCAGGGTGATCCAGGTTTTGCTCGGACATTCCAAGCTCGATACGACGGCGCGCTACACCCAGGTGGCCACCAACATCATCCGCGAGGTGATGAGCCCGCTGGACAGGCTCACGCCGCTGGTGCCCAAGAAGGACGAGCCGCCGGCGTAACGGGCCAGCCCACATGGCCCGTCCAGCTCTGGAGGTCGCGGACATCTTCCGCGATCACGGCGCCGCGTGGCGTCTTGCCAACCGCGGTCACGTCAGCCTGCTCCAGCTCAAGGTGATGAGCGCCATCGAGAACTGCCGCACGGCGACGCTGGGCGGACACGTCGCGCGCTGCGAGGACTGCGCCCATACCACGATCGCCTACAACAGCTGCCTTATGGGCAGATCCGGTAATGGGGAGCTGGCGTGACGGCGCTCAGATTTTCCTGTGAATTGCTTCGCTTCCACTCTCCATAATATGACGCCTTTGCGCCCCGGTCGGCTCGGCCACTGTTGGCCGGTCACAAGTGGGGACGATCATGTTGGACAACTACTTCTCGGCATCGAAGATGCTGGGCCATCTGCGCAGCGGGCCGAGTGGGCTGCACCTCGATGGCTTCGCTGCGGCGCTTAAGCGCCAGGGCTATACCGACGACACGGCGGTTCGATACTTGCGGGCGGCGGCGCACCTCGGCCATGTCCTGGCGGGGCGCCGAGGATTGCCGCGCGACATCGATTTGCAGGCTTTCAGTGAACATCTGCGCACCTGTCGTTGCCCACGCGCGAAGGGCGGCCGTCACAATCACCATACCATCTACGGCGCCCGGCTCTTTCGCCGGTACCTCGTCGAAATCGGCGTGTGTCTCCCCGCCGCAGTGACGGCGACGCCTGTTGAGCCGTCGTTAATCACCAGCTTCAAAGCATGGCTGCGGAGGCACCGCGGAGCTTCCGACGCTACCATTGGGCTCTACGCACGTGACGTCGCCCGCTTGCTGATGGCACTCGGGGACGATCCGGCGACCTGGGATGCGGCCGCCGTTCGCACCACCTTCATGGATCTCGCGAGCACGAGCGGGCGCGGAACCATCGAGAAGATGACGACAAGCCTGCGTGCTTTCCTGCGCTACTTGGCGGTCGAAGGTCGCTGCCGGGCCGGTCTCGACAGTGCGGTTCCCGCCTACGCCCATTGGCGGCTTGCCGACATGCCACGGTATCTGGCGACAGAACAGGTGAACTGTTTGATCGCGGCCTGTAACGGCGAAGCTCCTGCGCGGCGCCGCGACCGCGCGATCATCCTGCTCCTGGTGCGTCTGGGGCTGCGGGCCGGTGACGTTGCGCAACTGCGTCTCGACGACATCGAATGGGAGACCGGCTCGTTGCGGGTCGCGGGCAAGTCCCGCAACGAGGTTCGCCTGCCGCTGCCGCAAGACGTTGGCGATGCGATTGCAGCCTATGTCGACTGCCGGCCCAAGCACCATGCGAGCGCTCATGTGTTCCTGCGCACAATCGCGCCATACGGATCCTTCCGGCGGGGCGACGGCATCTCGTCGCTAGTAAGGTGTGCTATGCAGCGGGCCGGCATCATTACGCCGTTCAAGGGCGCGCACGCGCTGCGGCATACGGCGGCGACCGAGATGCTGCGTCATGGCGTGGCACTCGAGAAGATCGGCTTGGTCCTGCGGCACCGAGGTATCGACACGACCGCCTATTACGCCAAGGCCGATGTCGCGCTCCTGAAGCAAATCGCGCAGCCCTGGCCGGAGGTGCTCTGATGCTGAAGGCCATCCAAGCTTATCTCGACCTCCGCCGAGCCACTGGCTTTGCGATGTCGAATGCGGAGTATCTGCTGAAGAGCTTCGCCGCTTTCGCGGCCGAGCGCGGGCAAATGCATGTGCACGCGCAAACTGCCATCGACTGGGCAGCGCTCGGGCCGTCCGTCGCGCAGCGCGATGCCCGGCTGAAGGCCGTCTGCCGCTTAGTACGCCACGTCCAGATCGAGGACGGCCGGCACGAGCTCCCGCCGACCAATCACTTTGGCGCCCACAAGAGGAGGCGCCCGCCGCATATCTACTCGGATGCAGAGTTCAATTGCCTTATCGAGGCCGCACTGCGGCTTGGGCCCAAGGGCGGCTTGCGCTCACTGACCTATGCGAGCTTGATCGCCCTGCTCTCGGCTACCGGGTTGAGGATCTCCGAGGCACTGAAGCTGACGGTCGCCGACGTGACGCGCGACGGCTTGCTGATCCGCGAGACCAAGTTCCGCAAGACCCGCTTAGTACCGCTTCACGACACGGCCGCCGCGGGCCTGCGGCGCTATTTGGCACGCCGCCGGCCTCGCTCGAACGATGATCCGGTGTTCATCGGCAAGCATGGCGGTGCGCTGCGCTATATTGCCGTCAAGGAGACCTTCGACAGGTTGGTCCGCAAGGCAGGGATCGCACCCACGGCGAGGCGCCGCCCGCGCCTGCACGATCTGCGACACACGTTCGCGGTGCGGGCGCTGCTGGGCAGTCCGGCCGGACGAAGCCGAAGTGGCGCACATATGGCGGCGCTTTCGACCTACATGGGCCACGTCAACATCTACGCGACCTACTGGTACCTGGAGGCGACCGCCGATCTCATGCGCGACGTCGCCGCGGCCGGTGAAGACTACGTCTTCGACGGGAGGCGATCATGACGCCGATCGCTCCCCTTATCGAAGCGTTCCTCCGCGAGACGCTCGCCAGCCAGCGGGGTGCCAGCCGGCACACGCAGGACTCTTACGCCGCGAGCTTCCAGCTGCTCTTCACGTTCGCCGCCGAAAGACTGAAGGTCCGGCCGTCGGCACTGACGTTGGAGCAACTCGACGCCGGCCTCGTTAGCGCCTTCCTCGAGCATCTCGAAGATGTACGCGGAAACGCCGCCGTCACGCGCAACGTGCGGCTTGCGGCTATCAAGTCGTTCTTCCGCTTCCTCGAATATCGACAGCCGGCGGCGCTCGAGCAGATCCGCCG
>NZ_JBAURI010000143.1:0-7768 GCF_049581145.1 Bradyrhizobium sp. | reverse complement strand
GGGCGCATCGCCGCGCGGCGCGGCGCTGCCGGCGAGAACCGGCGATCAGGCATGACGGATCAAGCCATGACAGCTCGAGACAGCTTGAGACACGACGGCGCGAGACATGACGACTCGAGGCGTGACGGCTCGAACAGGCGAACCACGACCATGCGTTCGACATCGGTCGGGACAATCCAGGGTAGAACATAAAATAAAAGGGGAGGAAATTCGATGCAGAAGATGATCAATCTCACGGCGCTCGCGTGCACACTGGCACTGATGACGGCCGGGCCGGCCCGGGCCGAGGACAAGACGCTCGCCATCGTGGTGAAGGGGCTCGATAATCCGTTCTTCGACCTGATCCGCCAGGGCTGCGAAAAGGCGCAGGCCGAGCTCAAGGCCGGCTACAAGTGCTACTACACCGGGCCGGCGTCGACATCGGACGAAGCCGGCGAGGTGCAGATCATCGAGGACCTCCTGACCAAGGGCGTCGCCGCGATCGCGATTTCGCCCTCCAACGCCCCGGCGGTCGCCAACCTGCTGCGGCAGCGCAAGCCATCGATCCCGATCATGACCATCGATGCGGACCTGCTGCCGCAGGATCAGTCGCTGCGCCGGACCTATATCGGCACCGACAATTATCTTTTGGGCGTCAAGCTCGGCGAGCATCTCAAGGCGCTGAAGCCGAAAGGCGGCAGCGTGTGCCTGGTGCTCGGCAATGTCGCGGCCGCCAACATCAACCAGCGCGCCGCCGGAACCCGCGACACGCTCGCCGGCAAGAAGGGGGTGGAGAAACTCACCGGAGAGAACGGCTGGCAGGAGATTTCCGGCTGTCCGCTGTTCACCAACGACGATGCCGCCAAGGGCAATCAGATGATGGCGGACGTGCTGACCGCCAACAAGGACCTCGATGCCTTCGTGCTGGAAGGCGGCTGGCCGCAATTCGCGCCGCAGGCCTACGCCCAGCTCACCGACCAGTACATTGACCGGATCAAGAGCAAGCAGCTGGTGCTGGTCGTCGCCGACACCTTGCCGCCGCAGATCGAGGCGCTGAAGCAGGGACGCAGCGACGTCCAGGTCGGCCAGCGGCCCTTCGAGATGGGATACCGGGCTCCGTTCGTGATGCAGGACATGGTGGAGGGCAAGACGGTGCAGCCGATCTACTACACCGGTCTCGACGAATGCACGCCCGAGAACGCGAACACCTGCCTGAAGAAGTAACCTGGTGAGTAACCTCACTCGCACAGCATCCGCGAAGCCTGCATCGGGCGTGGCCGGGTCGGACCAAGGTCCGATCCGGCCGCGCGACGCATCGTGCGACGGGTTGTCTCGATCCGTGCATGACGGGACGCAAATGGACATCACGCCGAAGCAGGATCTGGAGCAGGATTTGGCGCGCGCGCAGGACGATGTGTCTTCGGCCGCCATCGGCCGGGCGCCGGTGATCGAGATCACCGGCATCTCCAAGCATTTCGGTTCGATCCAGGCGCTGACCGACGTCTCGGTGAGCCTGGCGCATGGCGAGGTCGTCGGCCTGATGGGCGACAACGGCGCCGGAAAGTCGACGCTGATGCGGATCATGGCCGGCAATTTCCGGCCGAGCCACGGCACCATCGCGATCGAAGGCCGGCCCGTCAGCTTCCACAATCCGATCGACGCACGGCGGGCCGGGATCGAGATCGTCTATCAGGATCTCGCCTTGTGCGACAATCTCACCGCCGCTGCCAACGTGTTCCTCGGGCGCGAGCTGCGCAAAGGCTTCGGCCCGTTCCACGTCCTCGACTATGCCGCGATGTACCGCCGCGCCGGCGCGCTGTTCAAGGAGTTGAAATCGGAGACGCGGCCGCGCGATCTCGTGCACCGCATGTCCGGCGGCCAGCGCCAGGCCGTCGCCATTGCGCGCACGCGGTTGAGCGACGCCAGGATCGTGCTGATGGACGAGCCCACGGCCGCCATCAGCGTGCGGCAGGTCGCCGAGGTGCTCAACCTGATCCGCCGCCTGCGCGAGCAGGGGCTTGCGGTCGTGCTGGTCAGCCATCGCATGCCGGACGTGTTCGCGGTGGCCGACCGCGTCGTCGTGATGCGCCGCGGCCGCAAGGTCGCCGACAAGGCGATCGCGGCGACGTCGCCGGAGGAAGTGACGGGATTGATCACCGGCGCGATCGAGCGGGCATGAGGCGCGGGTGCAAAGAGACGAGCGGGACGAGATGCGTGAGACGAGATGATTGAGACGAGATGAGTAGTTCGGTTTCTCCCCTCCCCACCGCTGCGCGGGGGGGAGGGGAGACGGCAGGCAATGCGTGAGAAGCGGCATATGAGACGCGAGTTTGCAGGAAGAGACATCCCATGACCACCCTGCTTGACGAGAGCATCGACCAGCGCGGGCACGGCCCGCTGGCCTGGCTGTTGTCGCGCCAGACCTTCTGGGTGTTCGTCGCGGCCCTGGTCGCGGTGATCGCGCTCTCGCTCGCCACCGACACCTTCGCCACGCAGAACAACCTGTTCAACGTCACCCGCAACTTCGCGTTCGTCGGCATCATCGCGCTCGGCATGACCGCGGTCATCATCACCGGCGGCATCGACCTGTCGGTCGGGTCCATCGTCTGCCTGGCCGGCATCGTGCTCGGGGTGGTGATGAACGCGGGCCATTCGATCTGGGCAGGCGTCGGCGCCGCGCTTCTCACCTCGCTTGCGATCGGCGCCCTCAACGGCGTCCTGATCGCCTATGTGCGCATGCCGCCCTTCGTGGTCACGCTCGGCATGCTGGCGATTGCCCGCAGTCTCGCCATGGTCGCCTCGAACAACCGCATGGTGTACGATTTCGGGCCTGATCAGGCCAAGCTGCTGGCGCTCGGCGGCGGCACGACATTCGGACTCGCCAACCCGGTCATTGCGCTCGCCGTGCTGGCGCTGATCGCCGGCTATCTGTTTCGTTGGACACAATGGGGCCGCCATGTCTTTGCGATCGGCGGCAACGAGCAGGCGGCCGTGCGCGCCGGCGTTCACGTCAACCGCATCAAGGTCGGCGTCTACATGGTTTCGGCGCTGACCGCCGGCATCTCGGCGGTGCTCGAGGTGGGCTGGCTCGGCGCCGTCACCACCAATCTCGGCCAGAGCATGGAGCTCGCGGTCATCGCGGCCGCGGTGATCGGCGGCGCCAATCTGAGCGGCGGTTCCGGAACGGCGTTCGGCGCGGTGATTGGTGCTGCGCTGATCGAGGTGATCCGCAACAGCCTGTTGCTGCTGGGCGTCGACGCATTCTGGCAGGGCACGTTCGTCGGCAGCTTCATCGTGCTCGCTGTCATGTTCGACAAGCTGAAAGGCTCGCTCAGCGACTAGAATTTTTTCCTACGGCCCGACGGTCGGGCACCAGCTTTCGTTCACGGAATGCGCTCCATAAGGGACAACCAGTATGTCGTTTCTCAAACTCTGATCAAACAAAGCAGCAGGATGGCTAGAACTGTGGCGCAACCGATCAATTCCATGCGCGGCGTGTGATTCACCGTGCACCGCCGCTGATTAGCTGAGATCGAGGCGACCTTCGTAGTTCCGCCGGCCGATGGCGCTCGTGCGTCGTCGCGGAGGCGTCGCGCATGACCGTGGTGATTAGCAGCAGCAAATGTGTGTCCCCTTCGACACAGCTACTACGAGATCAGATTCAACATGTCATATTCGATTTGCGGCTGTCTCAAGGCCCGTTAAAGTGATTATCCAACCTCCAGTTGATGAGCGGCCGATTCTTGGGGGGCTGCAATCGCGGTGTAGTGGGAGAGTGCACGTTCCAGGCTCGAGGGCTTTTGGCGGGGACGTGAGACAACAGCAGACAAAGCCTGGGACGGTGGGAGGCCAAAAAATGTTGCATAGGTCTGTAAGGACCGCACGCATGTGGGGCGTGGGGGTTGTTTTATCATCTGTGTTGAGCGGCGGGGGAGCGTACGCGGCCGATCTGATAACGAAAGCTCCACCTGTTCCTTATGTTAACGATGATTTCTGGACCAGGCCGTATCTGCTGGGCGATCTCGGGCGGACCAAGCTGAAGCAGATGGGCATCGATCTGTCCCTGGAGCTGGGTGACGAAGCCGTCGCCAACCTGTCGGGCGGAAACAATCGCCAGGCGACGCAGGCTGGACAGCTGACGTTCCAGGCCAAGTTCGATATGGCGAAGCTTGCCGGCATCCATGGCGGCATGATCGGCGTCACGCTGGTCCAACGCTTCGGCTACAACCTGAATTCCGACGCCGGCATTCCGGCCTTGATGCTGACCAACGAAGTCTACGGCCGCGGCAACATTCTGCGCCTGACGGAACTCTACTATGACCAGAAGCTTCTCGACGATCGCCTTGAACTGAAGGGCGGCCGTCTACCGGTCGGCTCCGACTTCTTCTTTGGCAATTGCGAGTTCATCAACCTGACCTTCTGCGGCGGCCAGCCCGGCAACATCCAGGGTGGCTACATCTTCAACTTCCCGGTCAGCCAGTGGGCCGGTGTCGCGCACTTCAACATCACCAAGGAAGTGCAGATTTCGGCCGGCGTCTACGACGCCAACCCGAATTATCTGACGACGTCGGATTACGGCGTCTACCTGGCGCCGGGCATCCCCGGCTCAAACCCCGGCTCGGGCGTGCTGGTGCCGGTGGAGTTGACCTGGAGGCCGCAGGGTCACCTGTATGGGACCTGGCGATTGGGCGGCTGGTATGACAACGCGTCGACGATTGACGGTGGTCTGCCGGGCATCATCACGACCGTCCCGGGCGTCGGTGGCGTCCCGGACCAGAATCTGGGCGATCAAAGAGGCCGCTACGGCATCTATGAGTCGATCCTGCAGCGCTTGACCGATGAAGGCGGCCCCGCGAAGGGTTGGTATATCGACCTCAACACGTCCGTCGCCGATCACCGGACCGCGTTCGAGGACTACCAGGTCTCCTTGATGTTCAAGCACACCGGAACCTTCTCCTTCCGTCCGCTGGACGAAGTCGCCTTCGGCGTGGGCACGACCCACGTCAATTCGGCCGCCCTCAGCCCGAATGCAGGCGGTAACGAAGTTCCGCTCGAAGTCTGGTACGGCTGGCAGGCGACCGGCTGGTTGAACCTCAAGTTCGACGCCCAGTATGTGATCAATCCCGGCGGGCGCGGGTTTAATGCCGCCGGCTTGAAGACCGACGATGCCTGGGTTCTCGGCCTGCGCACCACGGTGAAGTTCTGATGCGGCGGTAAGCTGCCCGATCAGGACAGGCCATCGATGGGTATCGTCTCGAGGCTGGGCAAATTGTTTGCCCAGCCTTTTCTGCCGCCAACGATGCGCGACGCGGAAGATTCCAAGCAAATTTCGCTTGCTTTCGCGATCGATTGTCCGAAGGATCGTGCCCAAGCGCAATCAACCACCAACAACAAACTTCGGGAGGGCGCGATGGAACGACGCGATGTGCTGCGCTTGACGGCGGGTGGGTTGGTTGGCCTCGCCGCGGTCGATGGGGCGAAACCGGCGATCGCTGCTGCCGGGCAGGAAAAGCCCGGGCAAGAAAACTCTCTGCAAGAAAAGTCTCTGCAAGAACAATCCGCGCAAGAAAAATCCGAGGCAGACAAGCCCGATCTCTCCCTGATGATGTTCCCGGGCAACTACACCTGGTCGGCCGCGATCCGCATGGTGATCGCCAGCGAGCTGTGGGGCGGCGCCGATCTGGGCGAGATCTACAAGGTGGTGGCCGCGCTCAAGCCGGATGTCGGAAACAACGCCGCGTGGTTCGAGCAATGGAGCGCGATGGCGCGCAAGGTGACGGCGCTCGGCGATGCGGCACAGGCCAAGGGGCACGCGCAGACCGCTGCCGGCGCCTATCTGCGCGCCGCGGTTTACTATCAGGTCGGCGAGCGGTTGCTGCAACCGCGCACCGAGCAGAGCCAGAAGGCCTTTGCGACCGCTGTCGAGCTGTTCAAGAAAGGGATGGGCCAGGTCGCAGCGCTCTCGATCGAGGCGGTTGAAGTTCCGTTCGAGGGCGGCAAGAGCCTTCCGGCGTACTTCGTCAGGAGCCGCGATGCCGGCAACGCCCCGCTTCCCACCGTGGTGTTTTTCGACGGGCTCGATATCACCAAGGAGCTGCAATATTTTCACGGCGTGCCGGAGCTGGCCAGGCGCGGGCTTGCGATCCTGATCGTCGATATCCCCGGCACCGGCGAGTCGATCCGCTTCCGCGGCATGCCGGCGCGCTACGACACCAACGTCGTCGGCACCGCGGTCGTCGACTATCTCGAGACCCGCGCCGATGTCGACAAGGAGCGGATCGGGATCATGGGGATCAGCCTCGGCGGCTACTATGCCCCGCGCGCCGCGGCGTTCGAACCGCGCTTCAAGGCCTGCGTGTCCTGGGGCGCGATCTGGGATTATTACGCGATCTGGAAGCGCCGTGTCGACAGGGCCTTCCAGGGGTCGCTCTCAGTGCCCGGCGAGCACATCATGTGGGTGCTCGGGGTTTCGAGCCTCGACGAGGCGCTCGAGAAGCTCAGGGATTGGCGGCTGGCCGGTGTCGCCGAAAGGGTCAAATGTCCCTATCTGGTCACGCATGGCGAGCGCGACGCGCAAGTCCCGCTGGAAGATGCGAAGGCGCTGTTCAACGCCATCGGCGGCGCCGACAAGACGATGAAAGTGTTCACGGTCGAGGAGGGCGGTTTCGAACATTGCCAGGGCGACAACATCACGCTCGGCATCACCACGATCGCCGACTGGTTTTCGGACAAGCTCGACGCGCGCCGGCGCGCGTGAGCCGGCGCTGCCGGCCCGTTGCGCTGCTTGCGGCTCATTGCTTCGCCGTGCTTGCGTCGCGGAATCCAGTCGCTCGCAGGCACCTGGTGAGACAGAGTCGTATCAACGCGTGACAAGACGGCGTGCGTATCAAAAAGAAAGAAAATCCGTTCTTGACAGAGGTCAACGACGTGCTGGCAAGATGTCGCTTCGATGCCGATCACCAAGCGGTTGGCCGGAACGCTGACATGGAATACAACTCAGCGTTGTCAATAAAAATCTCCTGATCCGCCGGCGGGGTGAGGGGAATCTGAGGAGGAAACGGCAATGACGGAGTTCGGATGCTCGCCTCGGCGCAAGGCAGCAGGTGTCAAGGCAGCAGGTGTCAAGGCAGCAGGTCTCAGGGCAGCAGGCGTGCTGGCCTGCGTGTCCATCGCATGCGCGGGCAGTGCGCTCGCGCAGAACGCTCCTCCGGCTCTGTCCGTGGGCGCGCTGTCCAGCGACTTCTCGGCCCTGGCGACGCTCAAGCCGCTGGTGGCGCAGGGCAAGGGCAAGGTCGGCGTGCTGCTGCCGGAAACCACCACATCGGCGCGCTACACCTCGTTCGACGCCCCATATCTGACCAAGGCGTTCGAGACCGCCGGCCTGCCGGCCGACCAGTTCATCATCACCAACGCGCAGGGCAGTGAATCGACCGAGCTGACGCAGGCGCAGTCCGATATCTCCCAGGGAGCGACCGTTCTGGTGATGGATCCGATCTCCTCGGGTGTCGGCGCCGCCATCGAGACCTACGCGAAATCCCACGGCGTTCCCGTGATCGACTACGACCGTCTCACGCTCGGCGGCAGCCGCGCCTACTATGTCAGCTTCAACAACGTCGAAGTCGGCAAGCTGATCGGGCAGGGCATGGTCGAATGCATCAAGACCTGGAACGTACAGCATCCGCAGATCCTGGTGATGCGCGGCGCGCCGACGGACAACAATGCGACGCTGTTTGCGGAGGGTTACGACGGCGTGCTGCAGCCGTTGTTCGGCTCGGGCCAATACGTCAAG
>NZ_JBAURI010000142.1:0-11050 GCF_049581145.1 Bradyrhizobium sp. | reverse complement strand
CAGGGCAAGGCCTGCGGCGGGCGCGCGTCCGTCGCGGAGGCGCTGGCAGGTGCGCGCATGGCGATTGTCGCCAAAGCTGGCATCGAGCAGCGCTTCGCGCGCGACGACATCGGAGGCACGCTCGCTGCGGATCGCGAACGGAACGGGACTCGAAGTCGGGGCAATCTGGGTCTTGCGCAATTCGGTCATGGCACGTCAGTCCTCGCTCCGACGGTGAAGCGCGCCGCGGGGCGTTGTCAGCAATGTCACAGATGACGGGAGGAAGCCGGCGCGCCGGCTCCCGACTGTTCAGGCCTCAGGGAGGGAGGCAGGATCAGATGTGGTAGGTCCGCAGCGGCGGAATGCCGTTGAAGGCCACCGAGGAGTAAGTCGACGTATAGGCCCCGGTTCCTTCGATCAGCAGCTTGTCGCCGATTTCGAGTGTCACCGGGAGCGGATACGGCAGCTTCTCGTACAACACGTCGGCGGAATCGCAGGTCGGGCCCGCGAGCACGCACGGCGTCATCTCCGCCCCGTCATGCGGGGTGCGGATGGCGTAGCGGATCGACTCGTCCATGGTCTCGGCGAGACCGCCGAACTTGCCGATGTCGAGATACACCCAGCGCACCTCGTCCTCGTCGCTCTTCCTGGAAATCAGGACGACCTCGGACTCGATGACGCCGGCATTGCCGACCATGCCGCGTCCGGGCTCGATGATGGTCTCCGGGATCTGGTTGCCGAAATGCTTGCGCAGCGCGCGGAAGATCGACCGGCCATATTGCACGACCGGCGGAACATCCTTGAGGTAGCGGGTCGGGAAGCCGCCGCCCATGTTGACCATGGTGAGGTTGATCCCGCGCTCCGCGCAGTCGCGAAACACGCAGGAGGCCATCGCCAGCGCGCGATCCCATGCCTTCACCTTGCGCTGCTGCGAGCCGACATGGAACGAGATGCCGCACGGCTCGAGCCCCAGACGCTTGGCGCGATCGAGCACATCGACGGCCATTTCCGGGTCGCAGCCGAATTTGCGCGACAGCGGCCACTCGGCGCCGGCGCAGTCGTAGAGGATGCGGCAGAACACGCGCGCGCCGGGGGCAGCGCGGGCGATCTTCTCGACCTCGGCGGTGCAATCGACCGCGAACAGCCGAATGCCGAGCGCGAAGGCGCGCGCGATGTCGCGTTCCTTCTTGATCGTGTTGCCATAGGAGATGCGATCCGGCGATGCGCCCGCCGCCAGCGCCATTTCGATTTCGGCAACGGTTGCGGTGTCGAAGCAGGAGCCGAGCGAGGCCAGCAGCGACAGCACTTCCGGCGCGGGATTGGCCTTGACCGCGTAGAACACGCGGCTGTCCGGCAACGCCTTGGCGAAGGTCTGGTAGTTGTCGCGCACGACCTCGAGGTCGACCACGAGGCAGGGCTCGGTATCACGGCCCTCGTCACGGCGGTTGCGCAGGAATTCCCTGATGCGTTCGGTCATGGCACGCTCCAAACGGCCCCAGCGACGGAGCCCGTTCAAATGGTTTTCGGACCTGAGTTCGTCGGCGTTCCGCACGATGGAGACGCGGAAACGCCTTGGAATCAGACCGAATTGTGCTGCCGTGGATTGGTTGGGAATGCTCCCGCCCGCACACCTGGCAATGAAGGACAAGCCTTTTCAGTAGCCCGCGCCGGCGGTGGAATGCCGGTAGAGACCAAAAAAGCCCGATCCGTCGTTGCTTTAAGTCGCGTCCCCCGTTGAGAACGAGGTGCGCCGGTTCGCCTCCGGCTGCCAGTCACGGTTGCAAAGGATGAAGCGACCTTCAACGGCATCCCTTGAGAGAGATGCTGGACCCTCAAGTCGAGAACAACTTGAGCGCCCCTCGGTTCCTCACCCCTTGGCGGCTGTCCGGCCTCTTGTCCGGATACCTACCGACTGACACACGACCACAGGCACGTGCGAAATTGGGCAGAGACGGAAATAAGCGTTTTGAACTTGCTCCGCAAGAAATTTTTTAGGCTCGCGGCAAATTTCCCTAACGTGTGATTACGGCGCTCTCACACGCGCGCGATGGCGGAGACGAATCTGAACAGATGTTAAGTTTGATTGAGGAATCGTTGTCGAGGATGCGCCTGTCCCGCAGCGCTTTCTCGCACCACGCGGTCTTGCATCCGTTTGTTCACGCGCGCGTCGTGAACGGCTCGACGCGCTGCGCGGCGCGGATGAAGGCCGCCATCACGAAGACGCCGAGCGCGAACAGCAGCGCCTGCAGGATGTGCGCGCCGGTGTCGTCGAGGCCAAACAGGATCGCGAGCGCCCAGCCGCCGGCGAAGGCCGCGCCGAACACCTCGGCGCCGATCAGGATCGCGGCGCTGATCACGGTGACGACGCTGCTCCAGATGACGCGGCGGGGAGCGGTCGGGGAGCTTTGCAAATCCATGGATCTCATCCTGTCTCGAAGCGGCGCAATCTCTCCGAAAAGTGCGGCGCCAGCAAGCGCAAAAGGCCCAATAAAGCCCGATGGCGTGGTATAGCAGGCAGTACCCTGCCTGACGACAACAACGGATCCTTAGCGATGTCGGAAACCCCTGAAAATACGGCCCGAGATACGGTCCAGGATACGGCCCAGGCGCCAGCCAATCCGCTTCTGGTCGCCTGGCAGACGCCGCATCAGACGCCGCCATTTTCCGAGATCAGGCCGGAGCATTTTCTCCCCGCCTTCGAGCAGGCCTTCTTCGACCATGCGGCCGAAATCGCCGCCATCACCCACGATCCGGCCGCGCCCGACTTCGCCAACACGATCATCGCGCTGGAGCGCTCGGGCAAGCTGCTCGATAAGGTCTCGGCCGTGTTCTACGATCTGGTGTCGGCGCATTCGAACCCGGAGATCCTGGAGATCGACAAGGAAGTCTCGCTGCGGATGGCCCGGCACTGGAACCCGATCCTGATGAACGGCGTGCTGTTCGGCCGCATCGCGCTGCTGCACGACCACCGCAAGGGCCTCGAGCTGACGGGAGAACAGATGCGGCTGCTGGAGCGGACCTATACGCGCTTCCATCGCGCCGGCGCGGGCCTCAGCGAGGACGCCAAGAAGCGGATGGCCGAGATCAACGAACGCCTTGCCCAGCTCGGCACGACCTTCAGCCATCATCTGCTCGGCGACGAGCAGGGCTGGTTCCTGGAGCTGTCTGAGGACGACCGGGCCGGGCTGCCTGACAGCTTCGTCGCGGCCGCCAAGGCCGACGCCGAGGAGCGCGGCATGGCCGGCAAGGCCATCGTGACGCTGTCGCGTTCCGCCGTCGAGCCGTTCCTGAAAAGCTCGTCCCGGCGCGACCTGCGGGAAAAGCTCTTCAAGGCCTTCACCGCCCGGGGCGACAACGGCAACGCCAACGACAACAACGCCATCATTCCCGAGATCCTCGCGCTGCGCGAAGAGAGCGCCAAGCTGTTGGGCTTTCCGACCTTCGCCGCCTACCGGCTGGAGGATTCGATGGCCAAGACCCCGGAAGCGGTGCGCGGTCTGTTGGAGCGGGTGTGGAAGCCGGCCCGGGCCCGGGCGCTGGCCGACCGCGACGAGCTGCAGGGGCTGATTGCCGAGGAGGGCGGCAATTTCAAGCTGGCTCCCTGGGACTGGCGCTATTATGCCGAAAAACTCCGGCAGCGCCGCGCCAATTTCGACGACGCCGCGATCAAGCCCTATCTCGCGCTCGACAACATGATCGAGGCCGCCTTTGACTGCGCCTCGCGCCTGTTCGGCGTCAGTTTCACCGAGCGCAAGGACATCCCGGTCTGGCACCCGGACGTGCGGGTCTGGGAGGTCACGGACAAGGAGGGCCGCCACAAGGCGCTGTTCTACGGCGACTACTTCGCCAGGCCGTCAAAGCGCTCCGGCGCCTGGATGACCTCGCTGCGCGACCAGCAGAAGCTCGATGGCGAGGTGACGCCGCTGATCCTCAATGTCTGTAATTTCGCCAAGGGGGCCGATGGCCAGCCGTCATTGCTCTCGCCCGACGATGCGCGCACCCTATTCCACGAATTCGGTCATGGCCTGCACGGCATGCTGTCCAATGTGACCTATCCCTCGCTGTCGGGGACGAGCGTGTTCACCGATTTCGTCGAGCTGCCGTCGCAGCTTTACGAGCACTGGCAGGAACGGCCGGAGGTGCTGCAGCGTTTTGCGCGACATTACCAGAGCGGTGAGGCTTTGCCGGAGGATCTGCTGCAGCGTTTCCTCGCCGCGCGCAAATTCAACCAGGGCTTTGCCACTGTGGAGTTCGTCTCGTCCGCGCTGATCGATCTCGAGTTCCACTCGCAGCCGGCGGCCGGCATCACCGACGTGCGGGCCTTCGAGCGGGCTGAAATGGACAAGATCGGCATGCCCGAGGAAATCGCGCTGCGCCATCGGCCGCAGCAATTCGGCCACGTGTTCTCCGGCGGCTATTATGCGGCGGGCTATTACAGCTACATGTGGTCCGAAGTGATGGACGCCGATGCGTTCGGCGCCTTCGAGGAGGCGGGCAACATCTTCGATCCGGCGGTCGCCAAGCGCCTGCACGACGACATCTATTCCTCCGGCGGCTCGCTTGATCCCGAGGCGGCCTATATCGCCTTCCGCGGCCGTGAGCCGGAGCCGGATGCGCTGCTGCGCCGCCGCGGCCTGCTGGAGACGCCCAAAGCAGCCTGAGAAGCCTGCCTGAGACGGTTGCGCGACGCGCCGTTCAGATCGGCAGATAGCGTCGGATCAACGGCAGGAAGAAAATCGCGGTGTTGATGGCGAAGCCGAGATTCCAGAGGATCGAGCGCAGGCTCGGACGATCGCCGAGATAGGTCAGAATATAGGCGATGCGCACGATCAGGAACAGCAGCGCCAACTCGTTGATCAGGTTCTGCGGCGCGACGCGGAATTCGGCCAGCAGCACGGCGATCGCGAAGAATGGAAAGGTCTCGATGCCGTTCTGGTGCGCGCCCAGCGCGCGGGAGCGAATGGGATCCTGGTAAAAGGCCGGGTCGCGCGGCCTGGAATTGTCATAGTGTCGAGATCCGATCCATTTGATCGGTGCGATGGTCAATAGATAGAGCAATACGGTTGTGAAAATGCACCATTCGGCGACCGTCATACTTCCTCCCCGCGCTGTGGGTTAAGAGACTATCGAAAGCGCCATTATCTTGACAAGAATGGCACGACGCGCGAAGCCACGGACGATATGACAGCGGTTCTCCCCATCGAAAAAGCAAGACTGGCGGTCGAGGTCAGGTCGCCGCGCGTCGGCGTGCTGCTGGTCAATCTCGGCACGCCCGATACCGCCGATGCCCGGGGCGTGCGGGTTTACCTACGGGAATTTCTGTCCGATCCACGGGTGATCGAGAATCAGGGGCTGGTCTGGAAGCTCATCCTGAACGGCATCATCCTGCCCATCCGGCCACGGCGCAAGGCCCGCGACTACCGGAAGATCTGGAATGTCGAGAAGAACGAATCGCCGCTGAAAACCATCACCCATGCGCAGGCGGAGAAACTGGCCAGATCGATCGCCGACCACGATCACGTCGAGGTCGATTGGGCGATGCGGTACGGCAATCCCTCGATCCGCGCCGGCATCGAGGCGCTGATGGCGCGGGGCTGCGACCGCCTGCTGGTGGTGCCGCTCTATCCGCAATATTCGGCCGCGACATCGGCGACCGTCTGCGACGAGGTGTTTCGCGTGCTCGCCACCATGCGCGCGCAGCCAACCTTGCGGATCTCGCCGCCCTATTACGACGACCCCGATTATGTCGAGGCATTGGCGGTCTCGATCGACGGCCATCTGTCGACCTTGCCGTTCAAGCCCGAGTTGATCGTGGCCTCGTTTCACGGCATGCCGAAGGAGTATGTCGACAAGGGGGATCCCTACCAGGCGCATTGCATCGCCACCACGGAAGCATTGCGCAAGCGCCTGGGCCTCGACGCCACGAGATTCCTGCTGACCTTCCAGTCGCGCTTCGGCGGCGCCGAATGGCTGCAGCCCTATACCGACAAGACCATCGCGCAACTGGCAAAGGACGGCGTGCGCCGCATCGCGGTGGTGATGCCGGGCTTTGCCGCCGATTGCCTGGAGACGCTGGAAGAGATCGCCCAGGAGAACGCCGAAATCTTCAAGCACAATGGCGGCGAGGCGTTTTCCGCAATTCCCTGCCTCAACGACAGCGGTCCGGGCATGGACGTGATTCGCCAGCTGGTGCTGCGGGAGCTTCAGGGCTGGATCTGAAGCCGCCTGGTTGCCTGGCCAGAGCGTTATTCGATGCCGCTGAATCGGAAAATGCTCCAGTTGTCCGTTGGTGGTCGCCTTTTCTCAACGAGAGCCGGTGTCCAGCCTTGCGGAAAAATGCTCCAAAGCCGGGGTGTCGACGGCGCCCCTCAGTCGTCCCGCATCTGGCGGTCGCTGGACGGGACCATAGCTATTTGCTTTGAGAACAGCGGGTGAACCGGCGCAGCTGGTTTGCCGACTCAAAATAAAGGGCGTCGGCCGGCGGTGCTTGCGGCGAGGAATTGGCGCGGGCCGTCGTGTCCCGCCTTGGAGGGACTGATGTTCGGGTTCGATCTATTCGCGATTGTGTTGGTGCTGCTCGTGATGGCCACCCTGCTGGCCGGCGTCAAGACGGTACCGCAAGGCTACGACTGGACCATCGAACGCTTCGGCAAATACACCCATACGCTGACGCCGGGGCTCAACCTGATCCTGCCCTATTTCGATCGCGTCGGCCACAAGATGAACATGATGGAGCAGGTGATCAGCATTCCCGAGCAGGAGGTGATCACCAGGGACAACGCCACCGTGTCGGTCGACGGCGTCGCCTTCTTCCAGGTGTTCGACGCGGCCAAGGCGAGCTACGAGGTCGCCAATCTCCACGAGGCGATCATCGTCTTGACCATGACCAACATCCGCTCGGTGATGGGCGCGATGGACCTCGACCAGGTGCTGTCGCATCGCGACGAGATCAACGAACGTCTGCTGCGCGTGGTCGATGCCGCGGTATCCCCGTGGGGGCTCAAGGTCAACCGCATCGAGATCAAGGACATCGTGCCCCCCGCCGACCTCGTCGAGGCGATGGGCCGCCAGATGAAGGCCGAACGCGTCAAGCGCGCCGATATCCTGCAGGCCGAAGGCCAGCGCCAATCGGAAATTCTGCGCGCCGAGGGTGCCAAACAGGGCCAGATCCTGCAGGCCGAGGGCCGTCGCGAGGCGGCGTTCCGCGACGCCGAAGCCCGCGAGCGTTTGGCCGAAGCCGAGGCCAAGGCGACCCAGATGGTCTCCGACGCGATTGCCAAGGGGGACGTCGCCGCGCTGAATTATTTTATCGCCAGCAATTACATCAAGGCGTTCGGGCAGTTCGCGGACTCGCCGAACCAGAAGGTCATCATGCTGCCGATGGAAGCCGCGAGCCTGCTCGGCTCGCTCGCCGGCATCGGCGAAATCGCGAAGGCAACCTTCGGGGAGAGCGCGCAATCGGCGCAGGCCGCTGCGCGCCGCGCTTCGGTACCTGCGGCGGGGCCGACCCCGCCGCCGATGCCGCCAACGCCGCAGCAGCAATAGGAGCGCAGGGGGGCGTCATGTCAGAGATGTTTTATACGCTGGGCACCTGGAACTGGCTGATCTTCGGCGTCATCCTGATGGCGCTGGAACTGCTGGCGCCCGGCGTGTTCCTGTTCTGGCTCGGTCTCGCGGCGCTGCTGGTCGGGCTCGTGTCCTTTGTGCTGCTTCCGGCATGGCAGATGCAGCTTCTGATGTTCGCGGTATTCGCGGCGGCTGCCGTGCCAGTGTGGTTGCGACTCGCCCGCAGCAACGGCGCCGGCACCCTCAGCCATCCATTCCTCAACCGCCGCGCCGATGCCCTGGTCGGACGGGTGTTCACGCTGGAGAAGCCGATCATCGATGGCTCCGGCACGGTGCGGATCGACGACACCGTCTGGCGCGTGGCCGGCCCGGATACGCCGGCGGGCAGCCGGGTCCGCATCGTGCGGGCCGACGGCGCCAACCTGACGGTGGCCGCGGCCTGACCTAGTGGTTCCGGCCGCAGCGCGGCGTAACGACAACTTCCTGTGGTTATGGGTCCCCGCCGGAGCCTGTCATCGGGCGGCGCGTTGCGCCGACCCGTTGGCGGGGACGACGTCGAGTTTGTTGTCGGGCGGTCGCGCCAAAGACTCCACTGTCGTCCCGGCCTTGAGCCGGAACCCATAACCACAGCTCAATGAGTTGCGAAAGTTGCAGCCGCCGCCATCCTGTCTCGGATCGGTTCGTTGGTTCGAGATCAACCAGTCATAATCACTGTGATGAACCACTAGTCCTGCTTGCGCCAGCGCTCGGCGAAGCGATGCAGCGGCAGGAGATCTCGCAACAGCTCCCGACCGAGCGGCGTCAGGGCGTAGCCGTCGACGGTGAGGTCGATGAAGCCCGCCTCGCGCAATTCCGACAGCCGCGCCTGCAGCACGGTCGGTGAGGCTTCATCGCAGGCGGTGCGCAACGCGCGCGAGGTCAGCGCGCGGTCGCGCAGTTCCCACAGCATCCGCAAGCTCCAGCGCCGCCCCAACAGATCGAGCAGCGCCATGATCGGCCGCCCCGAGCGCGAACCGCGGACGGCGCGTTTTGTCACGGCTGATTTCGGCATCGGCCCTCCTTGCATATCGCTACAGATAATGTAGCGTTGCTACGAATATTGTAGCACTGGAGAGGGCCATGTCACGCATCGCGCCGCTTGAGCCGCCTTACGCGCCGGACATTCAACAGCAATTCGACCGTATCATGCGCGGCGCTCCGCCTCTGATGCTGTTCCGGGTGATGGCGCGCCACGCGCGGGCCTGGGACAAGTTCACCGCCGGCAGCCTGCTCGATCGTGGCCCGCTCACGCTGCGCGAGCGCGAGATCGTCATCGACCGGACCTGTGCGCTGAACGCCTGCGAATACGAATGGGGCGTGCATGTCGCGACCTTCGCCGGCCCGGCGCAGCTCAACGCGGACCAAATTCGCGCCACCGTGCGCGGGGATGCCGACGCGGCGTGCTGGTCGGCGGCGGAACAAGCGATGATCGCGGCGGTCGATGCGCTGAATCACCGCGTGACGTTGAGTGACGCCGAATTCGCGGCACTTTCGGCGCATTTCGACGCCGACAAGATCCTCGAGATCATGCTGCTTTGCGGTTTCTATCGCACCGTGGCCTATCTCGCGAACGGGCTCGCGCTGCCGCTCGAGGCCAAGGCGGCGCGGTTTCCGGCTGCTTGACCTCGTTCCGGAGCCCGAGAAGCGAGCCAACCCGGATCATGGGGCGCGCATTTCGCGCGACCCGGTGGCATCGTCCGGGATGAGAGGGTCAGGCCACTCCGGCCCGCAGCAGGCTGTGCAGATGCAGGATGCCGACCGGCTTATCGGCCTCGGTGACGATCAGCGCGGTGATCTTGGCGGCATTGAGCAGCTCCACGGCTTCGCTGGCGAGCGAATCGCGGTCGATGGTCTTCGGATTCCTGGTCATGATGTCATCGACCAGCGTCGTCATCAGATCCGGCCGCATCTGGCGGCGCAGATCGCCGTCGGTGATGATGCCGGCGATCACGCCCTGCGCATCGACGATCGCGACGCAGCCAAAACCCTTGGCCGACATCTCGACCAGCGCATCCGCCATCCTGGTGCCGAGCGGCTTCAGCGGCACGGCCTCGCCGCTCTCCATCAGATCGGAGGTGCGTTTCAGCATCGCCCCCAATTTGCCGCCGGGATGGAAATTGGCGAACTGCAGCGCGGTGAAACCGCGGCTTTCCAACAGCGCGATCGCCAGCGCATCGCCGATCGCCGCCTGCATCAGTGTCGAGGTGGTCGGCGCCAGATTATGCGGGCAGGCCTCGCGCGCCTTCGGCAATTCCAGCACGATCCGCGCCGTCGAACCCAGCGTGGAAGCCGCGTTCGAGGTCACCGCGATCATCGGGATCGCAAACCGCGCCGAATAATTCACCAGACTGGTCATCTCCGGCTGCTCGCCCGACCAGGACAGCGCGATGATCACGTCATCGGCGGTGATCATGCCGAGATCGCCATGGCCGGCTTCCGCGGCATGGACGAAGAAGGCCGGCGTGCCGGTGGAAGCCAGCGTGGCCGCGATCTTGCGCGCCACATGGCCGGACTTGCCGAGCCCGGTGACGATGACGCGGCCCTTGGCCTGCCGGATCAGCTCGACGGTGGCGGCAAACGCGGACCCGAGCGGGCCCTGCAGCGCGGTGACGATCGCGGCGATGCCATGGCTGCCAACCTCGAGCGTGCGCAGCGCCGATTGCACGGCGGCGTTCGCGTTGGCGGGGCCGGATGCTGCGGCCATCAGGACTTTGGTACTTGGCATGACTGATTTCCAGGGAGGTGGCTACCCCGCCGGCCTGCTTAGCACGGCAGGGCCCGCGAGGCGATCAGTTCGCGCGCCATTCTCAACCGCTCGTTAACCATAATTGCCTTAAATCGCTTAACGAACCTTTGCCGTCCTATCCGTTCCGCGTCCGGCGATTGCTCCATGAAGCTTCTGATTTTGTTGGAGTATTTTCATCGTGGCAGCGGGACCGGCGAGAGCCCGGACAAAACGCGCGCGCATTCTTCGCACGCTGTTGCCATGGCTTGCGCTGGTTGTCTTCGGCAGGACGCAAGCGACCGCCCAGACCCTCGACCTCTTCAACCCCGAACGCGGCGGTTTCGTCGCGCCGCAGGACCTGCCGCTGCGCAGGACCGCTGACACGAGCAATGTCAAGACCAGTGACGACACCGGCGCCGATGCCACCACCGATCTCTCCGATCCCGATGGCGACGCCACGCGACGCCAGCGCGATACAATGGCGCCGTCGCGGATCGGCCAGATCCCGAGCTACGGCGTGCCGGCCGCGAGCGGCGCCGGAAACACCGGCTTCGATTCGCAAAACCGCAACCGCAAGCTGCCGAAATATCATCCCGGCAAGCCCAGGCCGAAACCGCCGCCCGGTCCCGGCTCGCCCGAACCGACGCCACAGCCGGTCGACGCGGCCAGCCAGTTGCGGCTGTCGATCCCGCCCTCGGATGCCGCCAACAGGCCGCCGCTGCCGCCCGCGATGGCCGGCAC